>NZ_JAKJSR010000028.1:0-96570 GCF_050337155.1 Vibrio cionasavignyae | reverse complement strand
AGAGAGTTTAATGCGCTGGCGACGAGGCTAATGCCGTCATCTTCAGGTCTTGGAGATGGCCAAGTAATGATGTTATCAATCCAAGTTCCGGCCATACCGCTTGCGCCGATTTCAGGGATGATGGCAATAGGTTTACCTTCGGCAGGCACGATGACAAACCAAGGGCGTGTTGGGCTATGCCAAAACTGGGTGTGAAAACCGGTGAAGTAACGAACGTTAGGCTCGGTGGTGAAAATCATGGCATCGAGTTTTTTGTCATGCATGACTTTTTGAGCACGTAATGTTCTGTTTTCAAACTCCGCCAGTTCAAAGCCTCGGTTTAAGTAGTTAGTCATCAAGTGTTACCCCTATTTTTATTATTGGTTTGTGCCTTTGCAACCAGCTCAGACCATATTGTTTGATTCATATATTTGATATTGAGCATATTACTTATATTTCAGTTAAATAATGTGACCCAAGTCTTATGGTTAACTTTAGTGTACGGAGTTGCGGTTTTTTTTGTGTTTAAACTTGATTTTAGTCAAAAATAACAAATTTTAGACCTGAATCGTTAACTTTTGTGTTGATGGGGATGAATGTTTGTAGTTATATAGTTACATAAAGTTGAGTTTGCTATTGCAATCACTTCTATAGGAAGGGACAATGTGTCTTGAGTTGAAGTTAACAGTAGTGGTCTAAGATGAACGCAGCAGCATATAAGTCATTTAATGTCGAATTTACCGACACAGATAGAGAATATTTAGAGTCTAATTTTCGCCTAGCCGATACGATGGCTGATTTTATTGGTCCTCATTGTGAAGTGGTTATCCACTCGTTTGAGAGTTTCGAAAAATCAGTGGTTAAGATTGTCAATGGTCACCATACCGGACGTGAAGTGGGATCGCCGATCACCGATATGGGGCTTAGAATGCTAAGCGCATTTGAGAGAACGGGTGAAGTGACACCTAAATGCTACTTTACCAATAGTAAAGATGGCTCTCTATTAAAATCAACGACTTGTGTTCTTGCTGGAGAGGGGGGGAAGCCAATTGGCTTGTTTTGTATCAACATGAACCTGTCTCACCCGTTCCCTGAAATCATGAAGACTCTGATGCCCGATAGCGCTTTGCCGCATGTTGGCGTACACGAAAACTTTAGCGCTTCAGCAACTGACGTTATTGAACAAGCTCTGGAACACGCGATCCTAGAAGTTGAGAATGATGCATCCGTTAACTTGAAGAGCCGCAATAAGACTATTACTAAGCTCTTATTTGAGAACGGCATTTTTGAATTGAAAGAGGCAACAGGACTCGTATCCGACCGCCTTGGGATTACTCGCCATGCTATTTATAAATACATTCGTGAGTTTAAAGCTTAACACTATCAAAGAGTAAATTAAGATGAAAACAACCATTCATACAGAGTCAGCACCTGCCGCTATCGGTCCTTATTCACAAGGTACAGCATTCAAAGAGCTGGTTTTTACATCCGGTCAGTTACCGCTAGATCCAACGACGATGGCTTTTGTTGAAGGGGGCATTACCGAGCAAGCTCGCCAATCGCTGTCTAACTTAAAAGCAGTATTAGAGGCGGCTGGCGCGTCTATTGATAGCGTGGTGAAAACCACGTGTTTCCTATCGGATATGGAAAACTTTGTGGCATTCAACGAGGTGTACACAGAAGTATTTGGTACTGAAAATGCGCCATCACGCTCTTGTGTAGAAGCCGCAAGATTGCCGAAAGACGCCTTGGTTGAAGTTGAAGCGATCGCGTATATCAAATAAATAGTTACCCTCTGTCATGACAAGTCACCGGAACCTATCAACCACAACTTCATACTCTGATGAATCCTTGTGTGGCTTGTTACTCTCACTTCGTTTTCTTTAGGTATTCATCATGCTCAAACTCGCCAACAATAAATTCTATTCTGGAAAAACCAGCGTCCTTTTTTCTGCTGATCAAGCGCTTCAAGCGCGTCAATTTCACCAAAAAATTGAAGGTTACACACCGACACCGTTAGTGTCTTTACCTGCCCTAGCGCAACAGTTAGGCGTGAAAGCGGTGTTGGTGAAAGATGAGTCCAAGCGTTTTGGTCTTAATGCGTTCAAAGTATTGGGTGGCTCCTACGCACTAGGTCGTCAATTGGCCAAACACTTGAATGTGGATATTGCTGAAATTGACTTAAAAACCGTGTCATCAAAGCTTGAGGCGCCATTAACGTTTGCTACAGCAACTGCAGGTAACCACGGCACAGGCGTGGCGTGGGCGGCGCGTGAAATGGGGCAAAACGCGGTGGTGTACATGCCAAAAGGTTCGGCGCAAGCGAGCGTAGAGCGCATTAAAGGTTTGGGCGCAGAGTGCATTGTGACCGACGTGAACTACGATGATACTGTACGCCTTGCTAATGAAACGGCGCAAGAAAATGGTTGGATGCTAGTACAAGACACGGCTTGGGAAGGGTATGAAGAAATTCCAACATGGATTTCTCAAGGCTATATGACCATGGCGGATGAAGCGGTTGAGCAAGTTGCGGCGCTGGAAGTTGGCATGCCGACGCATGTGGTACTGCAAGCGGGTGTTGGCGCGATGGCGGGTGGTGTATTGGGGTATTTAGCGGATAAGTTAGGCGCTGATACCTTTGATACTATTATTGCAGAGCCTGCGGCTGCGGATTGTATTTATCGCTCAGGCACCAGCGCAGAAGGCAATATGGTGAATGTGAGCGGCGATTTGAACTCCATTATGGCAGGTCTTGCATGCGGTGAACCTAACCCGGTGACGTGGCCTGTTCTGCGTGATTGTAGTCGTTATTTTGTGTCGGTAGAGGACAGTGTGTCCGCGAACGGTATGCGCATCTTGGGTAACCCACTGAGCGATGATCCAAAGATCATCAGTGGTGAGTCAGGGGCGATCACGTTAGGTGCATTACGTGAACTGCATACGCGGGGTTTGGATGAGCAAGTTGGTCTAAATGCAGAGTCAGTGGTTTTGCTGTTTAGTACCGAAGGAGACACCAATCCAGATCGTTACCGTCGTATCGTATGGGAAGGTGAGTACGCCGCATCGTAGGTTATGGCGGACTATATTAGCCATGAAAAAGCGCATCGATGATGCGCTTTTTGTTTATTTGATACTTAGCTATTACTAACGCTAAGAGTCATTAATCTCAGAAATAATGGGTTATTTTAATGGTGATCGTGGTTCATTTTGTTCATGCCTGACATGACTTTTTTCACTGGCACGGTAACCACTTGTACTTCACCATTGGCAAACGTTAGTTCTACGTCAATCGTTTGGGTTTCTTTTAACGGCTCATTGATATCCAGTAGCATGATGTGCAGGTTGCCAGGCTTTAACATGACATGACCGTTCGCTGGGATCTCAATGTTCTGGACTTGGCGCATTTGCATCACCTCGCCATCCATCACCACATCATGAAGCTCGACCACAGCAGCGGCTTGTGAGTTTGCTTTGACTAGGGTCCTGACATTATCACTGGTGTTTTCTATGGTGGCAAATACCGCACTGGTTGTCGCATTTGGCGCAGTCGCGCGCGCGTAGGCATCGTGAACATCAATTGCCGCATTGGCAAATGATAATGGTGCAAGTGCAAGAAGAGATAAGAGTGTTTTGTTGAGCTTCATGTGGATTCCGATTCTTGTTGTCGTGGTATCTATCCCTGATTATTCAGTCGCTTGATCGCCTCAATAATAGGAGCTGGAGTTAGGGTGTGAGGCACCTTCTCAATCAATGTGCCATCGGGTTTAAGAAAATAGAAGTAAGAGCTATGGTCGAGGGTATAACCAAGTTTGGATCCCTCTAGTTCTGTTTTACGAAATATCACGCCATAGCGATGAGCCAACGGTGTGGTGATGTCCAGCGGTGCGGACAAACCTTCTATCATAGGGTGAAAATACTGGGCATATTCAGCGGACGCAGAGGCGGCGTCACGTTCTGGATCGAGTGAGATAAATAAAGGACGAATGGTTGCTTTACTTGATTCATCAATCTGATTGAGCGCGCCAGCCAGCATAGCCAGTGACGTTGGGCAAACATCGGGGCAACGAGTAAAACCAAAATAGACGATGCGAATACGGGGATCTTGTGGGTCAAAGATAGCCGTTGGCGTATCATTTTCTCCGAACAATACCGTACTTGATGTTTGCGCGATCTGACGTTCAGCCTCGGCTTGCTGGTTAGATTCTTTTTTTTGCTGCAGGGTGATATTCGTTGCAATACCGACAGCAAAAGCGCCAATAAGCAGCAGTAACCATTTTTTGTTCATCGCGTCATCCTTATTGCCGCTTGCACTGAATTCTCGCCTTCGGCGATGGTGCCATACCATGTCATGCTATCTTCAGTGCAGACAGGAAGAACAATTTCACCTTGGTAGACATTAGGTTTAATCATTTCTAGTTGGTATTTCACCACACCCATGTCCATCTCTTTTCCTTGCAAAGACACCAGTAGTTGTTCGGCTTCTGCATCAGGCCAGAACACTTGTATCTCAACGGGCAGTAATGGATGGGCTCGGTCTTTGTTGAGTTGAATTTTAACGCCATCTTGCTCACAAAGCTTGCTTGATAGCATGCAGTATTCACTTAAATCGACATGCATGGTTTTCGCTTTATTGAGTAAATTAGGCAGGAGAAAGCCTGCACCGAGTGCAAGCGCGATGAATAAAAACTTTACTTTGTTGTTCAAGTTGTTATCAACCCAGAAGAAATTCGTAGGCGCATCGTAACATAATCTGAAATGACCACCGTGCGGTCACTCCAAAAACACGAAATAATTGATGGATTTTTATAAAGTTAATTGCGTTGTAGGAAAAAGTTAGATCTTTATACGTCCGCACTGCTTATAGCATGGCAAGGCGCATTCTTTCGTGATACAGCTTTTCAATATCAAAGGACTTTTGGGTGTTTTTCCCTTCCATAAGGTGGCTGGTTTTTAATTTTTTACTCACACGAATAACGGTTTCTGTCGAGCACCCGCAGTGAGAGGCGATTTCACGGTATGTCCAATTATAGGTGGAGTCGACCTTGACCAAATCGATCATACTGTCGATGACTCTGAGTTCTACGCTGTGACTTGGCATTTTTGACAGGCGAATTTCGGCATGGCGCAGCTCGGTTGCCATTTCGCTCATTAGAAAACGGACGAAGTTGATGTTGTTTTGAAAAAAGGCATCAAGGTTTACGACATGAATTTTTGTCAGGGTTACATCCGTTAACGCTTTCGCGCCTACGTGGTACGTTTGACCGGAAAGAAGTGTGCGGTAACCAAAATACTGCTCACATGAGTAGACTCGACTGAGTACTTCTTTGCCGTTGAGTAATAGTCGATTTAGCGCGACCAAGCCATTGTCGATGAAATAGAAGCAGTCGGCGTTATCATGTTGAAGATAAATGTCTTCGCCCTTAGAAAATGTGACTTTGCGAAACTCGCAACAAGCCAAATCAAAATCCATTTACTTACTCCTATGATTCCCTATTTAGTGTCACTCTGATGTTTGCATATTATTGGTGTGCTGTCTGTGTCTATCGCCATCCTTTGCAGCAGTATTTTGAAACGTTTATTCTCGGAATAATTAAACGACCGATATGTTAGAGAGTTAGTGCGGTAAGTTAGTGCGGTAAGTTAGCGTTAGAACACCGACGATATTTAGGATGGGCGTATAGAAAAAGCCTCCCGAAGGAGGCTTTAGTGCAGCAACCTACTTTGAGTTGCTGTTACGTAGCAGCTTTCTTAAGACTATCCGCCTCTTTTTCCGCTTCTTGGAGATGTTTTACTCTCATATCTTCCGCAATCATTTCTGCTGATGTGCCAACAATGATTTGTACAGTGGTTGGCGTAGGACGAATGACACCAGCGGCCCCAAGGCGTTTGCACGCGGCGTCATCCACAAGGTCACTACTTTCTAGCGTAAGACGCAAGCGTGTCATACAGCAGTTGATGTTTTGAATGTTGGTGTAACCTCCAGCCGCAGCGTAGTAGGCGCCCGCCAGTTCGTCATTGTTGGTGGTTGTTTTTACCGATTCAACGGCTTCTTCATCATCTTCACGTCCTGGCGTTTTTAAATTGAAGTACTTGATTGCAGCCGTAAAGGTGACGAAGTAAATGGCGAAGTATGCTAAGCCTAGGGGGATGATACGAATAGGGTTCGTAGCAAGGTTCCAGTTGAGAACATAATCAATGAAGCCCCCAGAGAAGCCAAATCCATGCTTGATATTCAATAGGTCTGAAATAACATATGACATACCCATTAAGATAGCGTGCAGCGCAAACAAAATAGGTGCGGTGAACATGAATAGGAATTCAATGGGTTCAGTGATACCCGTCAGGAAACTGGTCAGTGAAATAGAGACCAGCATGCCGACAAGTGCCTTGCGACGCTCTTTCTTCGCTGTCGTGTAAAAGGCTAAGCAAACCGCTGGTAAGCCAAACATCATCACGACGTAGCAACCTGTCATGAATGCACCAGCTTCTGGATCGCCAGCAAAGAAGCGCAATTGATCGCCAATTATCTCAGTCCCTGATGGATCGGTATATGAACCAAACATAAAGCGAACAATACTATTGAGGATATGATGCAAACCAAACGGGATAAGAAGACGGTTCATTGCACCGTAAACAAACAGTCCGGGTTCGCCACTTTCAATCATCCACATACCAAAGTTGTTGATCATTGCGCCAATAGCCGGGAAACCGTGACCGACAATGAACGCCATGACGATTGAGCATAATGCCGTTACTATCGGTACAAATCGCTTACCACCAAAGAAGCCAAGCCAATCAGGCAGTTTGGTGTCTTTGAAGTTGTTATAAAGATAACCCGCCATGAGACCCGCTATTATCCCTGACAACACGCCCATTTTTAGGTCGGGTGTGATGGTTTTCGCACCTTCCAAAATAATAAGGTGTGCGATAACACCGGCAACGCCAGCGGTACCGTTATGATCTTTTGCTAAACCAACGGCAATCCCAACCGCAAACAGCATGGGTAGCCCACCAAAGATAGCGCCACCAGAGGCTTTTACAAAAGGCAGGTCGAGTAAATCTGGCGACCCAAATCGCAGTAGCAGTGCGGCAACGGGCAACACAGCGATTGGCAGCATTAATGATGCCCCTATTCGCTGTAGCTGATTAAGTATGCCGGAGAGAATTTGTTTCATAAGAACCTCCAGTTCCATTCATTATTCGATAAAGTCCTGACATAGAAATTGTCTTTCTACGCAAATATTTTCTAGTTATAGGTATTGCTTGTTACGTAGTATTTCAAAGTGACAAATTGCCGATATGACAGCGGTCATAAGTGGAGGTTTGTCCAATCAAAGATGTGACTTTGAGCGCTTTATTGAGTTTCTTGTTATCAGAATTAGCCGACAATATCGCACTTATTGGTAGCAATGTTTAGCTTATGATCGCAGTCATACCTACTTTTAATTGGACCAAATATAATCGTGTGGTCGTAAGTATTCCTCGGCGGTTTTGGGACTAATAATTAGCGAGAATGATAGGTGTGGTGCAGGCGCTGTATACCTATTAATTCGTTGACCAACGCGTGTGTTTACTTAGTTGTTTGATGCCGTGTTGATATCCATGTCATGGATGTTGCTTGGATCAATCGTAGTTATAGGGAAAGCGCTATGTACAACTATCAGTCTGTTGTGTTCGACCTAGATGGAACACTACTTAATAGCCACCATCAGATTCTGACCGAAAACAAAGCCGTCATCCAAAACTTACAATCCGCGAATGTTGATATCTACCTCGCAAGCGGCCGGCCTCATCAATTGATGCTGCCTTATGCTCATGAGCTTGGTCTGGAGACGCCATTGATTTGCTGCAATGGGGCGTATTGTTTCGACGTAAAGTCGAATGACATTATTCATGGACGTCCTGTAGAAAAAGGGCGCCTGATTGCGTTACTTATGTTTTGTCAATCATTAGACGTCGCGGTTAGGATCATCAGCCCGAAGCATATTTATTTATATCAGGCGGCGCCAAGTTTTCAGCAAATCTCAGACTGGGAGCGGCAGCGCGAACCGGATGCCATATCCACCTATCAGCAAGTCACAGAGAAGCAGTTCATCTCATTGGCGCAATCATTGACGATCTATAAAGCAGTGGTTGAGACGGAGAACCTCGCGGCACTTAAAGAATTACATGCGTATTGTGATGAACATGAATTAAATTTCACTCAATCGTGTCATACGATGGCGGATATTACGATTCTCGGTACGAACAAAGCGCAGGCGTTGAGGCAGTTATTACAAGCTAAGTCATACGATGTCGTTGATACGGTTGCTTTTGGTAATTACAGCAATGATATGGAGCTACTGGCTAGTGCTGGGTTGGGGATTGCGATGGGAAATAGCCCGTTAGAAGTCAAAGAAATCGCCAATATTGTGACAACCCACCATGATGAGTCAGGAATTTACGATTCGCTTTGTCTTTATTTTTAAATGCTAATATTGAGCAAGGATAACCATTGAAACACATAAAACCGTCTAACTGGAGAAGCGAAGGGCAGGCACCTGATTATCGGTTTTCTCTGGCTAATGAACGCACGTACTTATCATGGATTCGTACTTCTTTGGCGTTGCTTGCTGGCGCAGTGGGAATTGAACATTTGGTCCCCGAGTTTGCTGATTCTAATATGAGGTTGCTGTTGTCGGCGATACTTTGCGTGATGGCGGCAGCACTACCGTTGTTGGCTTATATACGCTGGGCGTCCAATGAACGCGCCATGCGCAACGGTCGGGAACTGTCGTATTCGGTCGCGATCAAGGTCATCAGTATTATCATCTTTCTGGTCGCGATGTTGGTTATTGCCATGATGTGGTTGCCGTGAGGCAGAGGTAGCGATGATGATAAAAGATCCTGGACTACAGCTAGAGAGAACAGTATTGGCATGGTTTCGAACTATGTGGTTGAGCCTGTTACTAGCGATGGTAATGATGAAGTATGCAATCACTAATCAGCAACCTTCTTTAATGGTTGGCAGCGTTGCTTTAGCGGTGTTGAGTCTGTTGTTATTTGGATGTGGTCATTGGCGTGCGAGAAAGTTTCACTATGAGCAGCACCAAACATCAAATAATGAGGCTGGAATTAAGAAGTGTATCGCATTATCGGTTTTGCTGGTCGCGGTGGTGACTTTGTGGCAATTGGTCACTTAAATGGTGTTAGTGACTCATGCTATGCACGTGTAGTGAATTGGGAACCTGCTTCGCTAAATAAAAAGAAAGCCACCCATGTTTAGCAAATATCCGTGACTGGCAGCTAAACTAAGTGGCTTTGTTCGATGGTTACGTACCTTACAGCATATTGATCGAGCCTAGGTGGACTACGCTACTCCTTCCTGTTCTACGTCATCCTCTCCGCAAATAAACCCACCGGTTTGATGCGCCCAAAGCTGCGCGTAAACGCCTTTTTGCTTAATCAACTCTTGGTGTGTACCTTCTTCAAGGACTTGACCCTGATCTAAAACAATCAAGCGGTCCATCGCAGCAATAGTTGATAGGCGATGCGCAATAGCAATCACGGTTTTGCCTTCCATAAGTTCATTCAGGCTTTCTTGAATTGCTGCTTCAACTTCAGAATCAAGCGCGGATGTTGCTTCATCGAGGATCAAGATCGGCGCATTTTTAAGCAGGACTCGTGAGATAGCAATACGTTGTCTTTGTCCCCCAGAAAGTTTCACGCCTCGCTCACCGACTTGAGCATCGTAACCCACATTACCAAACGGGTCAGTGAGGGTTTCGACAAACTCATTGGCATGGGCTTGTTTAGTGGCCGAGAGAAGATCTTCTTCAGTGGCATCTGGACGACCATACATGATGTTTTCTCGGATAGAGCGGTGCAACAGCGAGGTATCTTGCGTGACCATGCCAATTTTGCTGCGTAGAGAATCTTGTGTGACCTCAGAAATCGTTTGACCATCGATTCGGATCTGACCGCCCTCGACATCATGGAAGCGAAGTAGCAGGTTAACAAGTGTTGATTTCCCTGCACCAGAGCGACCAACAAGCCCAACTTTCTCTCCCGGTTTAATGTTGAGATTTAAGTTGCTAATCACGCCTTTATTCTCACCATAGTGGAAGCTGACATTATCAAACTCAATACCGCCTTGGTCGACCACAATCGGCTTAGCATCAGGTTTATCTTGGATAGCGATAGGCTTAGACATCGTTTTGATGCCATCGACCACGGTACCCATGTTTTCAAATAACGCACCCACTTCCCACATGATCCACATCGACATGCCATTAATTCGCAGCGCCAAACTAATCGCGATGGCGATGGCACCAATTGTGATGGCGCTCTGCATCCATAAATAGATGGAAATGCCAGCGATAGAGAACAATAAAATGTAGTTAGCAAGCTGTACACAGACATCAAACCCTGTCACTAGGCGCATTTGCCTGTGAACGGTATCAAGAAATCCGTCCATGCCTTCTTTGGCATATTCTGTCTCTCTTTTACTGTGTGAAAAGAGTTTGACGGTAGAGATGTTGGTGTAGCTGTCTACGATTCGTCCTGTCATCAAAGAGCGAGAATCCGCTTGTTCTGCTGCTACTTTTTTCAGCTTTGGGACAAAATAAAGCTGGATGCCAATATAAGCGAATAGCCACAAGAGCATTGGCAGCATTAACCAAAGGTCGGCCTGTGCCAAGATAAACAGCATGGAGGTAAAATACACCATGACATAGACAAAAACGTCAGCGGTTTTCATCACCGTTTCGCGAACGGCTAATGCCGTTTGCATCACTTTAGTCGCGACTCTTCCTGCAAAATCATCTTGGTAAAAGGACAAACTTTGCTTTAACAAGTAGCGATGCATTTGCCATCGTATAGACATGGGGTAGTTGCCAAGCAAGGTTTGGTGAGTCAATAAAGAGTACACCAAAATAAGGGCTGGCATGACGAGCAGAATAACGAGTCCGACCCAAAAGAGTGTGCTTCCGTTTTCTGCCATAAAGGTTTCGGGTGTGCTGGCGGTTAGTAAATCGACCAGTTCACCCATGAAGCTAAATAGCGCCACTTCTATAATCGCGACAGTGGTACTGAGTAGTGCCATTAGAATTAATGGCTTTTCGAATCCACGAGTAAAGTGTCGACAAAAAGCAAAGATGCCCTCTGGCGGTTGCTCGGGCTCCTGCTTTGGAAAAGCTTTTGTGAAAGATTCAAAGCGTTTAAACATGATTCACCTAGGTGCTATGAATGCTCGACTGCATTCAGAATAAAATGACGAACTCTCGCCACAATAGGCAGAGAGAAGCCTTTAGTAAGAATTTGTTTTTAAACCGTTTTTATTTTACATGGCGAAGGTTCCATTTCGCTGAAGAGCACAGTGGAGTGCATTAAATTTATGACGAAATTGCAACGCCGACGAAACGGATAGTATGACAAGATTCAAAGGGCTACGAAATTAAGTGTATAACTTTCAATCAACTGGCTCAAGTTGTGTCATTAGATTAGTTTGAATATGAAACAATATTGTTACTTTGTTGTAGGCATATCAAAGAAAAATGGCGGAATCGGTGCAAAATAGTTGACGATTTTACTGACTTGCTTGGATATTCAGTAAATACGTCTGAATAAAGTGAATAATGCAGTTAATGAGTGGAGTCTTTGATGTCAAATAGTGTTGAATTCAGTTAATTGACAATTAACATTTTGCTTACAATTCAAAAATCGTTGATGAAGTTTGTAGGATGAGTGGACTCAATATGAATCAAGGAACAGCTTTACATCTAAAATGGCCCCGTCAATCAAAATTACAGCGCTCGGTTCAAAATGCGAATTGTGTGGTGATGGTGCCCCCTAAAGAGTTCGGTTTTAATGCTGAAACAGCAAAAGATAATGAATTTCAACAGCCAGTGATGATGGACTCGGTTGCTGTACGTGCTGCTGCCATGGGCGAGTTCAATACTATGGTAGCGGCGCTGCGCAAGGTTGGCGTGCAAGTCGTCGAGTTTGATTACCCGAAATCAGAGCAAGAAACCCCCGATGCTGTCTTTCCAAATAATTGGTTTAGTACTACGCAAGATGGGGCGTTTTATACGTTTCCAATGGCATGTAATAACCGCCAGCATGAAGTGCGCCCTGAAGCGCTAATGAAATCCTTACGCGCTGCTGGGCGAGTGATTATCGCAACTGATTCCATGGAAAGCTACGCTAAGCGAGGTGCTTATTTAGAAAGCACTGGTGTGATGGTTAAAGACCATGTTAACCGAACTATCTATGCGGCTTTGTCTCAGCGTTGTGAAAGAGAGGCGCTGGAGGATTATGCCAAGCGTATTGGTTACCATCGCGTGGTCTCTTTTCAAACGGCACTCCCATCGGGACAGCCGATTTATCACACTAATGTGATGATGGCCATTGGGGAGAATTTTGCTGTTATTTGTGCAGACCTGATTCCTGAATATGAGCGTCGATTCGTGATTAAATCTTTGGCTAAGTCTAAGCAAGTGATTACCATCAGTGAGCATCAGATGAATCATTTTTGTGGCAATATTCTTCAGCTGGAAACGGTGAATGGAGACAAAGTGATTGCTATGTCACAATCGGCGTATGATGCTTTTACGCCTTCACAAAGGCAGCAATTGAGCACGCATGGAAAGCTACTCCCTTTCGACGTTTCTACTATTGAGACCGTTGGTGGTGGAAGCGTGCGTTGTATGCTGGGTGAAATTTTTCTGCCATCGCGAGTGAAATCGTTGTAAGGGCTACTTTGAATGAGTATTTATTTGAATTTGCCGTGCAAATAAATCTTGGTGGTTCGATAGTTATTACTTATCGAATTGATAGTTAGATCCCGTTGTCTATTTTCATTATCCGCGTTTATAGTAAGTGTATTCAATCGGCGATGATTTGATCACTAAGGATGTACTATGACTAAGAAATTAACGACAGCTGCGGGTTGTCCTGTTGCACATAACCAAAACGTGGCTACTGCTGGTAAGCGTGGCCCGATGTTGCTGCAAGATGTCTGGTTTTTAGAAAAGATGGCGCATTTTGACCGCGAAGTGATTCCAGAGCGTCGTATGCATGCGAAAGGCTCTGGGGCTTACGGCAAGTTTACCGTCACCAATGACATTACCCAGTACACTAAAGCGGCTATTTTTTCAGAGGTGGGCAAAACGACCGAGCTGTTTGCTCGCTTTACCACGGTGGCAGGTGAGCGCGGCGCGGCGGATGCTGAGCGCGATATTCGTGGCTTTGCGTTAAAATTTTATACGGAAGAAGGAAACTGGGATTTAGTCGGTAATAATACGCCGGTATTCTTTTTGCGCGACCCACTCAAATTTCCAGACCTAAATCATGCGGTTAAACGCGATCCACGCACCAATATGCGTAGCGCAGAAAATAACTGGGATTTTTGGACGTCATTACCTGAAGCATTTCATCAAGTCACCATTGTCATGAGTGACCGTGGTATTCCTGCCACCTACCGTCATATGAACGGTTTTGGTAGCCATACCTTTAGTTTAATTAATGCTGACAACGAACGTGTTTGGGTGAAATTTCATTTCCAAACACAGCAAGGGATCAAGAACTTAACGGACCAAGAAGCAGAAGCGTTAGTTGGACGTGATCGTGAAAGTCACCACCGTGATCTATACGAAAGTATTGAAAATGGTGAGTTTCCAAAATGGACGATGCAGATTCAAGTTATGACGGAAGCACAGGCTAATGCGAGTGAGTTTAATCCGTTTGATCTTACTAAAGTATGGCCTCATGGTGATTTCCCATTGATTGAAGTCGGTGAGTTTGAATTAAACCGTAATCCTGAAAACTTTTTTGCTGAAGTAGAGCAATCGGCATTTAATCCGGCGGCGATTGTTCCGGGGATAGGGTTCTCCCCAGATAGAATGCTGCAAGGTCGTTTGTTTGCTTATGGTGATGCCCAACGCTATCGTTTAGGCGTAAACCATCATCAGATCCCAGTCAATGCACCACGTTGCCCAGTACACAGTTATCACCGAGATGGGGCGATGCGTATTGATGGCAATTATGGCTCAACAAAAGGCTATGAACCTAATCAGTATGGTGAATGGGCAGAGCAATCTGAGTATGCTGAGCCAGCGTTAGCCATCGAGGGAGAAGCGGGTCATTGGGATCACCGTGAAGATAGTGATTACTTCACTCAAGCGGGTGATCTATTCCGCCTAATGACGAAAGAAGAGCAACAGCGCTTGTTTGAAAATACCGCTCGTTCGGTAGGAGCTGCCTCTAAACCTATTCAGCTCAAGCATATTTGGCATGCATTGCAAGCTGATCGTGATTACGCGGAAGGTCTTGCTTCTGCATTGAATATCGATATGGCTGAAGTGGAGGGTTAGCAATGAAATGGTTGGAGAGAGTATTTCAGCTGGATCATGTCTTTTTTACCATCGACAATCGAGTGGTGAAAACGTCTATGCAGCGTCAATATTGCTCTTGTTAAAGTGACTTCTATAGAAATGCCCGGGTACTATCCCGGGCATTTATTATATCGGCTGGTCAATTAGAATAGGAATTGGTAGAGAAAACCAGCACCAATCGCCATGCCTAGTATGACGACCAAAAATGCGGCAATCATAGTGTTTTTGAAAATAGATTTAAGTAAGATGACCTCAGTTAAACTTGCTCCTGCACTGCCAATAATCAATGCCATTACCGCGCCAAGACTCATGCCTTTTGCCGCCAATGCCGCACTTAGTGGAATGACGGCTTCAGCTCGAATATATAACGGAATCCCGATCACTGCCGCAACTGGAATCGCAAATGGATTGTTGTCGCTTGCGACGCTCGCCACGAATTCTGTCGGCATAAACCCGTAGATCATGGAACCAAGCGCGATACCTCCAACGAGATAAGGAAGTACCTTTTTAAAGTCTCGCCATGTGCTGTTCCATATCTTGCGCCACTTGTTAATCGCTACCGCTTTTCCTCCGCAAGTGCTGCCACAGCCTTTAGGTGTTGGCTCACTGTATGCGTCGGCTTTGACATATTTTTCGAACCCCAGCTTTTCTAATGTGAAACCTGCGAGTACTGAAACACCCATTGCGACTACAAAATAGAACAGTGTTACTTTCATCCCAAATGTCACTGCGAACAAACCAATAATAATAGGGTTCAATAATGGACTGGCAAATAAGAACACCATCATGGTACCAAACCCTGCTTTGGCTCTAAGAAGGCCTTTCAGGAAAGGAATGGTTGAACAAGAGCAAAATGGAGTAATTGCACCTAGCAACCCGGCAACAACGTACCCTTTACCATTTTTTGCACTCAAGATGTTCTGGATTTTTGACGGTGGAATATATTCTTGTAGTACGCCAACAAGGTAACTGATCAACAGAAAAAGTATGGTGAGCTCTACAGCTAAGAAGATGAACATGCCTAGTGTGTCCATCACCATTTGTTGTGTAATTTCGAACATGGGGTAATCTCTATATTTCCGGAATGTTCGAAATATAAGCTTTCTCAATATCGCTGTCAAAGGTTATTTCGGTAAAAGTCGAATTATTAAAATGCGGCAGTGATCAATTACCGTATTGGGGTGGTAACTGAAATGAAAAATTATATTTTTATTCAATGTATTAGAGGAGGCGGCGCTATATCTTATAAGGCATTTCAATGGGAGTGAGTCATTCATTATTCACTTTTGATCTAGATCAATTATGTGGTTTCTAGTGATGAAGTTTATACTAAAGCAAGATTGGTAAGGAAACCGTTGAAAAGGAATTGTATGTTCAAAGTAATAGCGGTGGCATTGGTGTTAGCAGGTGTGGTTGTTGGCGCAAAATACAATAGGGAAGTTAATGAGGTACTGGACGTTGAACGCTATGAGTATGTCATGGATAAAGTGCTTGAAGGTCATCTTGTTTTTGAACAGCTGAGTGAAGATCTCACTCAGCTGTTTGAACCTTAATTGAGCGGGCTATCGCTCTCCCTGAACTTCGAAATCATCGCTAATAAGTCGTGCTTTACCGTCATTTTCTACTACCCACAGTTCACGATGAACGACGCCGAAGGCTTTATTCATTGTCCAGTTTGAAGTCAATATATAACCATTTTCGCCGTGAGCTTGCCACTGCGTTTCTGTGTATTCAACCTCATTAAAGCCTTGATCCATAATGTTTTGCCAAAATGCTTGTATGGCGTCTCGACCTTCGAACGTCCCAAAGGGGCGAGCATGCATGATACAGTTCTCGTTATATTGCGCAGCACAACCTTGAGCATCGTGGTTGTTAAATGCTTTTTGCCATGCAGCGATGCCTTGTTTGCAGGCGTTGAGTGTTTGATGGTTTGACATAATAAGCCCTTACCTAAATATTGGAATACGGGTCTAGCATAGCGCTATGATTAGTCTTGAAAAATAGCTATATTAAAAAGGAATGTTTAATAAAACAGAACAATAAAATGAATCGTCTAAGACAAATGTCCATCTTCGCTCATATTGTTGAAGCGGGATCTATTTCAGCAGCCGCAGATACATTAGATCTGTCAAAGTCGGTTGTGAGTCAGCACTTAAAGGCTCTTGAAACAGAATTAGGTCTAACGCTACTTAAGCGTACGACACGGCGACAGGCGCTCACAGAGGCTGGTCGCAGCTTTTATTCCCGTTGCAAGGATCTCAATGGCATTATGGATTCAGCTTGGGCGGAGGCTCAAGAGCTGGTAACAGAGCCAACAGGGCGAGTTAGGATAACAGCACCAAATGCTCTCATGGAGACACTCATAACGCCGATTATTGGTGACTTAATGCAGCAATACCCACGGTTGGAGCCAGAGCTGATAAGCAGTGACCAACATATTGATTTTTATGAGTATAATATTGATTTGGCGATCCGGGTAGGGCAGTCGAAAAGCAGCAATTTAAAGCAGAGACGTTTGGGGCAGTTTCGAGATGTGCTATGTGGGGAAGCGTCGTTGGTGTCCAGTACGGCGTTTGATGATCTCAATTATATCTCGAATCATTGGCAAGGTAGGCACATCCATCATGTGTTTACTAGTAAGACGGAGGCAAGTAAGGAGTACCACACAGCGGCTCGATGCATGACTAATTCATTTCATAGCAGCTTATCGTTAATCACTCAGGGAGCAGGTATAGGCTTGGTGCCTGATTTTTATTTACCATTGGTGAGTCCAAAACTCGTGCCCGTATTACCAAACCATCATTTGCCGCTAAATTCGATTTATGCGCTTAATCCATTTAGTCATAGCGTACCTATGTCAGTAACGGTATGTACCCAAGCAATCGAACAGCAACTCATCAAGTTAGTTTGATTAAACTTAAATTCTAGAAATACGGAAATATTTTAAGTAAGACTAATGGGAAAGTGTACGTTTTTAGTATTTGAGGATTTTTAAAGCTAGGGTTAGCTGAAGAAATTGTTAGACGTAACGAAGTGGTGTAACTAGAAGGGATAAAAAAGTGGCGCAAACAGTAGACTGTTTGCGCCGCTCTTAAATTAGATAGCTACTACGTTTGCAGCTTGTGGGCCTTTTTGGCCTTGCTCTACTTCAAAAGACACTTTTTGGCCTTCAGCAAGAGTTTTGAAACCTTCAGAAGCGATAGCACGGAAGTGAACGAATACGTCAGCACCGCCGTTGTCTTGAGTAATGAAACCGAAACCTTTCTCTTCGTTAAACCATTTTACGATGCCAGTAGTTTTGTTAGACATGAGAGCCCCTTAATATATTTAATTTCATAAAGTTATCGCGAAATTGCGATGCGCTGATAGCTCGGAATTATTTAATGTTACGATGAAGCAAGGGAAACACTGAGGATAACAACACTAACGTGGGCATTCTAAGGCTTTACTTTTACTTGATGTTTCATTAATAACTCTGTTCAACAGAGCGAGACAAATCATACCCGACCCCTGTGGTAAGTAAAGCGTTATTTTGGTTTTTTCGGAATATATTTCACTATATTTTCCTGCGTAGCGTTGTTTTTGCGTGCTTCTTGATGGGGTTTTGATTATAACTGTTTGATTATTTTCAGTAATTTGCTTTCTTCTCTAGTGGCCAAGTAAAGCGGTAGTGCAGAGAAAATGATGATGGCATGGCCGAATTTATCGTGTGGATAGCCGCCACAATGTCAAGGAGTACCGATTCTTCGAGGCCTTTTAGAGTGTTAGTCATGGCGGAGACTCGTTATCTGCAGGTTGGAAGCCACAATGAGTGATGCGTATAAAGGTTAACAGACAGTTTATGCTAGCGAAGATAGTGATGAGACAGAGTGTGGGTTTGTTTGGATGCGGGTGGATAGGTGCGACTTACAATGAGTGAAATCACGTCATCATAGTTATGCGGACTTTTTGTCAGAGCAATCGTGGCGAGATCGATAATTGGGCTGAATAGCAAACAGCTCAACCCGTCACTCGTCAAGCCTACTCGTAACGCGGCAGCGGATACATGGTTATTTAGCTCAATTTTAGCGTCGGTGAACTCACCATGGAGTAAGTGGTACGCACTAATATGGTTTCTTTGTTTAAGGTAGGAGAAGTGTTGAGGGTGGCTTAATAGGTGGTAGAACAGGTTGTGACAAATCGTGAAAATAGCATCATATTTGTCATGACAGGGTTGTAGCATCGCAGTTATTAGCTGATTTTCGATGTCATAATCGGCATAGTTAAGCATGTCAGTTTTGCTGTTAAAATAGACATATAGATTGCTCGGAGTCATACCTGCTTTAGAAGCAATGACGGGTATGGTCAGCTTATCATGACCCACTTCACTGACAACATCGGCAATCGCATTACTAATTGTGCGAAGCTTTTTAATTCTATTCACATTGATATCCGAAGTGTTACACAAGAACTATTCTTAAAAGTTTGCTGATAGTAATAAATTGGTCTATTCAATCATCTATTTTTATTGGAAAAACAATGAAATGTGAACTTACATTAATAATAATTATTATTAATGTAGAGGTATATATGAGTAGAATTTCTTTATTACTGTCTGTGCTTGTAATGAGCCTGTCGTTTAATACGAGTGCCCAAAGTGAAAGCAACGGCCAGTTACCTTGCATCAAAGATGGCTACTTTCTAGGTACAATGTCCGAAGCTAGCTGTAAGGACGTTGAAGGCCTTACAGTAGAAAATTGGACAGATTACTAGGGAAGTGACCGCTGCCATTCACTTTGTGAGTGTTATTTTTAGAAGAACATTTTAGCGCCGAGGCCAAACTGTGTTTGGTCGTCGGTGGCCATGCGTGTTACGGCAAATAACCTCAGCCCTTTACTATAGTTGTAAGCGAGATCAACAATGGCGAATGTGCCTGTTATGTCGTTACCCACAGAGACTAGAGGTTCAAAACCATTTTTGAAGGTATAACGAGCCATCGCGGTTGCGCTGAGTCCAACACCATCCTCATACACCATACCTGCGCGCTGGAAGCCAGAATTTTCTAAAGTATCATCTAGGCTTTTACCGTCATCCATGTTCGAATACGATAAGTTTCCGGCTAAGTACCATGCTCCGGTTCTAATATAACTGCTGACAGCGTGGACGAGATTTTCATGATTGGCGTTGTGGTATTGATATCCACCGGCAGCCGCGCCTCCAGTACCAAAGCTATCACTTGGAGCGTCACCATACTGTGTGGCAAAGTGTTCATTTGTGACGTCATAATAGATGCCCCAGCCATCAAATCCACGTGCATATGGCGAGAACGTATCGTAAGCGAAGGTCATTCCCCATGTGCCCTCTGTTCGTGCGGGCGAAGCCGCGTGGACTTCGTAAACTGGCGATTCTGGTCGGTAAACAGCACGTACTAACCACTTGTTATCCCACTTATTGTGGTAGAAGATTTTGGTGCCATCATTTTTAGCATTAAGTTGTAGTTCAGTGAGGCCAAACATGTTGTATTGATCAAAGATGGTTCCTGCGCCCCATTGTGTTACTTGTTTTCCTACAGTAAGTGCGCCAAGTGTTTTGTGTTCAAAACCAATTTGAAGTTGTTCGAAGTAAATAGGGTCTTGATTTAGAACTGGCGTATTGTAGTCTCGCTCCCAATGCATTTTGTTTTGTTCGAAGTCACCCGTCACCCATGCTTCAGTAATAAAACGGAAATTTTCGGTAAATTCATAGTTACCATTTACTTGTACTTTTGCTTTTATCGCCGCGCCCTTATCTGAGCCATCAACGGCATTGCTAATAAATGTGGGCTTAATTAGTCCTTTTACTTCCCAGTTGCCAGCTGCCTTAGGTAGAGGTGTAGCAAAACCATGTGGCGTATTGACATGTGAGAACCATGTTCCTTGGAATCCGTCATTCAATCCCGATGTTTCAGCCAGTACGGAATTAGAGCAGAGTGCGATAGCCGTAATTGTGGCTAAGGTTGTATATTTCATAGTAACCCCAAAATTGTGTTTGATATATTGAATTAAGTTAATTGTTGCTAATTGTTTTTTTTATATCTTCCGCATTTAGTCCAAGTTCAAATGCGTTTTTAAAAGTAGGTATGTACTTTTCTATATGTGAAAATATCTTTTTATATCCATTGCAGAAGTAGTTTTTATTGGGAATGCCGGAGGAAGATAGTTCAAATCTATGCTTCGGGCATCCTCCATTGCAAATAGATAAGAAAGGGCATGTGTTACACTCGGTTGCCATATTAGTTTTCTTATCTGACCCAAATTTAGTTGCTTTGGGTGAGTTTGCTATATTTTCTAGTTGTTCGGTATGTATATTTCCTAGTTTATATTCTGGATAAACGAAATGATCACATGAGTAGGTGTCACCATTTAATTCCAGTGCGAGTGCATTGCCGCATTCTTTTTCGAAAACACATAGATTTCCAGGTTCACCTAGCATTTTACCTAGCGTATTTTCAAATGTTTGAATAAAAACCTCACCCAGATCATGCTTAATCCAGTGATCAAACATCGTTGTGATAAACTCGCCATATGCCGATGCGTCAACGCTCCATGGTGCAACAGTGGCTTGACTCATATCCGTTGGAGAAATAAGTGTAAGCCCGTCCTTTGTAGGGGTGTTCGCAATTCGTTCAACAAGTGGTGTGAATTGGAAGTGTCTGGCGCCAATAGACTTGAAAAACTCATAAACCTCAATGGGTTTGTCGACGTTTGCTTTACTTACTACGGCTAAAATATTGTAGTCAATGTTGAATTTATTAAATAGTTCTACCGTATTGATTACTTTACTAAAGGTGGACTTCTGAGAGCGACTTTTACGATAGCTATCATTAATCTCTTTCGGACCATCTAATGATAGACCTATCAAAAATTCATGTTGTCTAAAGAAATGACACCATTCTTCATTAATTAATATGCCATTAGTTTGTAAGGTATTGGAAATTAGCTTTCCGTTAGCGTACTTATTTTGAAATGCAATGACCTTGTTGAAAAATGCAAGGCCCAATAATGTCGGCTCTCCACCTTGCCAAGAAAAAAGAACGTTATTCCCTTTCTGTGCTTGAATGTATTGCTTGATATAGATCTCAAGCGTTTTATCATCCATACCTACCGTTTTGTTCCTTTCTGGGTATAACTTTTCCTTTTCCAGATAGAAGCAGTAATCACAATCAATGTTGCAAAGTGAACCTGAAGGTTTTGCGGTAACGTGAAAGTCTGACATATTGGGCCTGCTAGCGTTTATCTAAGATCAAATAGTGGGGTGACTTTTTCACCTAAAGAAGCATCGTATTCTTGCGCTTCTTTCACCATCATGGCGAGCACTTCTGGATTTTTCTCTGCGACATCTAGCTTTTCTTCTTCATCATTGATCATGTTGTACAGCTCTGGCTTTTCCAGTTTGTAACCAGAGTAATTTTTCGGGTCACTTCCGTAAAAGACCACTTTCCATTCTTGATTTCTGTATGCTTGCATGTTGCCTTTGTAGTAGTAAGGCATAACCGTGCGTACACTTGGCTTCCCTTCCAAAAGCGTGGCACTTAAATCAACACCATCTAGGTCTGCGTTTGGAAGTGTTGAGCCAGTTAACGCCGCAACCGTTGGTAAGATATCCATTGCGGAACCAATATCGTTGACGACTTTAGGTTCAATTTGCCCTGGCCAGTAGAAGATACCAGGTACACGAGCCCCTCCTTCAAAGGTACTGTTTTTGCCGTTTCTTAGTGGAAGGGCAGAGCCCGCATGATCGCCCATTTGTAACCAAGGGCCATTGTCTGATGAGAATACAATGAGTGTATTTTCATCGATATTGTACTTCTCTAGCGTTGCAACAATTTCACCGACAGACCAGTCAATTTCCATCATGACATCCGCATAGAGTCCATGACCACTTTTTCCTTCAAACTCAGGAGAGACAAACAGCGGCGCGTGGTTTTGCGTATAAGGTACATAGGCAAAAAATGGGTCATCTTTATTGTCTTTAATATAATCTTTTAGACGAGCGGTAATATTTTGTGTATGCATTGCTTGATTTAATGGACGCTCAACAACTTTATCGCTATAGACTCCGTTATTATTATTGGACTCCATAACAGAAATATCCCAATATTCGTCTTTAGGGTTTTTTAAAGCCTCATATTTTAACGCCATATCCTTTTGTAATGCCGCGCCTACTTTTTTGACAGTATCCCAGTCTTTCTTTTCTTTCGCTTTGGCAATTTGAACAAATGCACCTAATTGTTGTAGGCGAGGCAAACCGACGGTGAAGTTCATGTCATTAGAAGCAATGGTTCCATACCAGTGCTCGAATCCATGTCTCGTAGGGTACGAAGCCTCAGTATTGCCTAAATGCCATTTACCAAACATTGCGGTTTTATATCCATTGTCTTTCAACATGGTAGCTATGGTGGTTTCTGTCGCCGGAAAGTCGTTTTGATTTGGTTCCATCACCACCGGAATTTCTTTGCCGTATA
The DNA here is from genome assembly GCF_050337155.1 of Vibrio cionasavignyae. Lineage (NCBI taxonomy): Bacteria > Pseudomonadati > Pseudomonadota > Gammaproteobacteria > Vibrionales > Vibrionaceae > Vibrio > Vibrio cionasavignyae. The sequence goes on along the minus strand of NZ_JAKJSR010000028.1, from coordinate 73,737 downwards.
AACCGGTTTTAGTACCAAGTCGTCCAGTAAGTAAGCTGCCTCGCGATGGAGAGGAAACTGGCGAAGTGACATAGAATTGGCTCCAACGTTGACCGCTGTTAGCAATCTTATCCAGATTTTCAGTCTTATATGGTGCGCCTTGCGTGCTCATGTCTGCCCATCCCATATCGTCAGTAAAGAAGACAATGACATTGGGTTTTTCCACGGCTTTAGGTTGGGCAAATGCACTCGGTACTGCCGACATAAGTGCTAATGCGATTCCTGTACTGATTGCCTTTCGGCGAAATGAAGGGGTGTTCATAAATCGTCTTCCTTTACCTACAACTTTACGGATGAGTCATAACACGCTGTGCTGTGCTACATGTGTAACAGGAACAATAGCACACGTGTAACATGGTAAAATGTGACATGGATCTTTGCGTGCGATGATGGCCAGTAAGTTGTTTTGTATTTGTGAACTGAATCATCTATTGATTAATTTGCCAATTAATGACGTCGATTTAAATTCAATTAAATCAATGACTTGTGTTTTGATTTCGTGTGCCATATGAGTCGAGTTGATGTTAATGAATGGTGATTTTTCATGCTCTGGATCTCAATTTGGTATGGTAATTATGCTTGGATCACATTAATTGTGAATGCCGCTATTCAAAATGATGGTACACGTGTAACACTGTCGCTAGTTTGATTGCTGAGACAAAAATATGACATACACAGTAGAAGAGACCAGACATAGAATTTTAGCGATTTCTCAAGAATTGTTTACTCAAAATGGGTTCTATGACACACAAATGACGGACATTGCTAAAACCGTGGGAATCAGCCGTACGAGTTTGTATCGCTACTATAAGGACAAGTTCTCATTAGGATTGGCTATTTTAGAAACCGTGATTTCATCGGAAATGTCGATGGAAAACTTGAACACGTTGTCAGACAGAATTTCCGGCAGCCCAACGGGACTAAAGAAACTGGAAGAGTTTAGCTTGTTTTTTTGGGCTGAAGATCGGTTTGACAAAGTAGAACGGTTTCTGGCTGAGTTTGATGGTTACTTTACGAGCCAGAGATTAGATAGTGAAGATATTGATAAACTAAAAGCACAAACAGAAAAGAATGCAACAGGATTACTTATTAAGTCTTATATTAATGAGGGGATTATAGATGGATCAATTCAAAGTAAAGTCGATTCTCATTTAGCGAGTGTTACCATTATTAATACTATCCGAAGTTTAAAGCATCGATTGATTTTACGTGGGGATACATTAGTAGAAGTCTCACCAGAATCGCACAATGAGGTGATGAAAACAGCGATTGAATTTGTACTTCATGGTTTGAAAAATAATAAATAACAGGAAATTATTATGACCAGTCAAACAGCGACAATTTCGGATCATAAAGAAGATCTAGATGTTATTCCAAGAAAGCAAAGTTTCTCATTTACTGCCGCACTGGGTGGGCAAAATATAATATTTGGTATTCAACTTAGTTTTTTAATGTATGCGTTTACGGATATTCTAGGTTTATTGCCAGCGGCTGTCGGTACATTAGTGCTCGTCGCGAGGTTATGGGATGGATTTAATGATCCTCTTATGGGCATTCTTGCAGATCGAACGAATACGCGATGGGGAAAATTTCGTCCTTGGTTACTTTTTGTGCCAGTCCCGCTCGCCATTGTCACGACGCTTTGCTTTTACAACCCAGGCTTTTCTTATACCGGTACTTTGATCTATGCCTATGTCATTTATATCTTGTGGGGCATGCTATATACACTGACCGATATTCCTATCTGGGCGTTGTCTACCGTGATGACAAGAAGCTCATCGGCGCGTACCAAGATGGTGAGTATTGCTCGTTCTTTTTCGACCATGGGGATACTTGTTCCGACCATTCTTATTCCTGTATTGGCTGAAAAGTTTTCTCCCGAGGATCCCAGTCAAGGTTACTTCTATTCAGTTGCTATATTTGCTGTACTCAGTGTGCCGCTGATAACGTTAGCATTCTTTGGAGTAAAAGAGCGCTTAGTCGTTAAACGCCCAAAGATTCGCCTATCTGATACGGTAAACGTATTTAGATCCAATCGCCCATTGCAGTTAGTATTTTTGACCATGCTTTGCTCATCGCTAACCGCAGCCCCTGTTTCCGCAGTGATCTATTTCGCGACTTACAACTTAGGTGATGCAAAACAGATGGGGATTATTAGTTTAATCTCGATGCTTGGCATGATTATAGGTATGGCTTTTACTCCTATGATGATCAAGCGTATTCAAAAGAAAGGCGTCATCATTGCGACCTCTATTTTACGTGTCGCTTTGCTCAGCCTGTATTTCTATCTCGGTTATGATGACCTGATTACGGTTTATATCATGACATTCGTGCTTGCAACATTGAACTCTCCTTTCCTTGTCCTTCAGCCCATTATGGTGGGTGATTCTGTTGATTATGCCGAATGGAAAACGGGCATTCGTTCTGAAGGGGTGGCATTTAGTTGCATGACATTTGCAAATAAGGTCATCACTGCTCTAGGTGCGTTTGCCGTTGGTCTTATTTTGTCTATGACTCACTACGTTGCTGGCACTAGCCAAACGCAAGAAGCCATGGATGGAATCTTTTTGGCGATGACAGTTCTGCCAGCGATCAGCTGCGTATTAATGCTTATTCCTATCAAATTCTATTCACTAACCGACGAAAAATTGGCTGAAATATCAAAAGAATTGGAAGTAAGAAATGAAAAATAGACAATCAATTCAAAAAGAAGTGAACGAGTTGCTTACTCAACTCACTCTAGAAGAGAAAGCCAGTCTGTGTTCAGGCAAAGACTTTTGGCATTTACAAGATATAGAGCGTTTAGGTATTCCATCAGTCATGGTTACGGATGGCCCTCACGGTCTTCGTAAGCAACAAGGAAATACGGATCACCTAGGCTTGAGTGCTAGTGTAAAAAGTACCTGTTTTCCAACAGCAGTGACGTTGGCAAGTTCTTGGGACGTTGATCTTATTGCTACTGTCGGAGAATACTTGGCGACAGAAGCATTAAAGGAAGATGTGAGTACTTTACTTGGTCCAGGTATGAACATTAAACGCCACCCATTGTGCGGACGTAACTTTGAGTATTTTTCTGAAGACCCTTACTTGACAGGTCGACTGGCTACTTCATTTGTTAATGGGGTTCAAAAGCACAACGTTGGCACGAGTGTGAAGCACTATGCTGTTAACAATCAAGAAACCAATCGAATGGTCATTGATACGCTAGTTGATGAGCGGACGTTGCGTGAAATTTATCTTCCGGGCTTTGAAGATGTGGTTAAAAATGCCCAGCCATGGACCGTGATGTGTGCGTACAACCAAGTCAATGGGGAGTTTTGTAGTGAGCACAACCGACTCTTGAATGACATTTTACGTGAGGAGTGGGGCTTTGAAGGTTTAGTCGTGACCGATTGGGGCGCAATGAACAATCGTGTCGAGGGAATAAAAGCGGGCTTGGATTTGGAAATGCCTGGCTGCGCAGGACTCAATGATATTCGAATTGTTGAGGCTGTGAAAGATGGTTCACTGGATGAGAAGGCACTAGATCGAGTTGTTGAAAGAATATTGGCGCTGATTGTGAAGTCTAAGCGAGCGATTACTTCTCATGAACAATTCGATATCGACACTCATCACCAAATGGCTCGTAAAGCCGCTGGTGAGTCCATGGTGTTATTGAAGAATGACGCGAAGACCTTGCCACTATCGAGCTCAGACACGGTGGCGGTTATTGGTCAGTTTGCCAAAACGCCACGCTATCAAGGTTCAGGCAGCTCACAAGTCACGCCGACGAAAGTATATTCTTTGTGTGACGCATTAAATGAAAAACTCAGTGCAGAGGTGCGCTTTGCAGCAGGATATCGAGAGTCCGGTGAGCTAGATGCTGGTTTGATTTCTGAAGCGGTGGAGTTAGCTCGAAGTGTCGACAAAGCAATTGTGATGGTTGGCCTTCCAAATAGCTATGAAGCAGAGGCTTTTGATCGTATTCATATGAATTTACCTGAATCTCATAATGCATTGATTGAGGCGGTTCATCAGGTCAATCCGAATGTCATCGTAGTGTTGAGTAATGGTTCTCCCGTGACGATGCCTTGGATTGATAAAGTACCCGCAATTTTAGAAAGTTACTTAGGGGGACAGGCAAGTGGAGGTGCAATTTGTGACATTCTGTATGGTGATGTATGCCCTAGTGGTAAGCTGGCAGAAACGTTCCCTCTGACATTAGAAGATTGTGCTTCAAACGCCAATTTCCCAGGTCTTCCTAAGCAGGTTGTTTATAAAGAAGGGTTGAATGTTGGCTACCGACATTTTGACTCCCATTGCGTAAGCGTACTGTTTCCGTTTGGACATGGCTTAAGCTATACCGATTTTTCTTATCATAATGCCACGGTAGTTAGCCAAACAGACGAGCAGATTGTGTTTTCGGTTGAGGTGACGAATAGTGGCTCCGTAGCTGGTAAAGAAGTGCTTCAGCTGTATATTGAGAAACTGAATAGCCAAATTGAACGAAGTAAACAAGAGTTGAAAGCCTTTGAGAAGGTAGACTTGCAACCGGGAGAAAGCAAAACCGTAGAGTTCACTTTGGATCGACGAGCGTTCTCATTCTTTAGCTCGGCGTCAAAACAGTGGGAAGTCGAAGCTGGGGAATATCATATTCATATTGGTGCCTCGTCACGTGATATACGAGATAGTGTTCTAGTGACATTGGTTAGTGACTATATCGTTAAGCCACTTGATGCGAGTAAACGCCAAACAGTGATGACAGATCAGCAGTTTGAAGCGCAACTAGGCAGAACGATTCCGGCTCCACAAACCATGACACCATTTACCGAAAACTCGACACTCAAAGATATTCAAAGTACCTGGATAGGTCGTAAAGTAAATCAAAAAGTGGTGGAAAACATGGCAGGGTCGTTTGGTCCAAATAAGCCTAGTGAAGCGGTACTGTTAATGGTTGAAAAAGCGATTCAAGGTATGCCGTTGCGCTCTTTAGTATTACTAGGTGGTGGGAAGTTGAAGTTTGAGCAAATTGATTTTCTAGTGAAATTATTGAACGGGCATTACGTACGAGCGCTGGGTATGTTCCTAAAGCGTAAGAAATAACGACTTAGCGTTTAGTTTCGAAGGGATGTAATGGTAAAAACCTTATCATTGCACAACGAATAAAGGCGAGCATTTGGCTCGCCTTTATTCGTTAAACGATGCAAACTATTTTCGCGCACTGGATATCAATGCTCAAACACAACCTCAGACATGGGAACGCGGTGGCGCTCACCATAGACACCGTCATCGGCACGTACACCGCAGCTGATGATCATAGTGATTTCATGGCGCGGATCCATCCCAAGTAATTGCTTGGCACGATGTGAATCAAAGCCTTCCATCGGGCAAGTGTCATAGCCTTGCTCGCGCATAGAGAGCATAAATGTCATGGCCGCCAGTGCGGCACTTTTGTGTAAGCACACACGAACATCTTCCTTACTCACCTCTCTTACCATCGGTTTGTTGCGGCCTATCCAAAAACTAAACAGCTTACGAGCAATGCCTCGTAGACCAACTTTATCGTTGTTGTATAACGTGGGTATGAGCGAGTCGTAATATTTCAGCGCACGTTTGGTTGTGCTGTCTTCGCGGCCAGCAAAAGCGGCGCGGACTGTTTCGGCGTTCATCTTTGCACGTTGCTGCCAAATGTTAGGCGTTACTGTTACCACAATAAGTTCATTTGCCGTTTTCGCCGCATTTTGTCCCATGCAGATGTCAGCCAATTGGCGTCGTTTGTCTTCACTGATAACACGATGAAATGCCCACATTTGCATGTTGCTGCTGTTTGGGCTGAGTGTGGCGAGCTTAAGCGCTTTCTCAACTGATTGATGGTTAAACTCTGCTTGGGTATCGTATTTACGTACCGAGCGTCTTGAGTTAAGGATGTGTTCTAGAGGTGTGGGCTGAAGCATATTAAAGTGACCGAACAGGGAGTTTGGTCACTTTTTATCAGTTATTTATTGTCTACACAAGTTGCTTGGAAGACGGAGCTTTAAGCTTTCTAAATGAAGTCATTGATAATGGCGTCTTTTCAAGGAGAACGGCAATGAGTGGAGTGATAATAAGTGTTCCAATAAGAACAAACGTATCTCGGGCCATAAACTCGATTCCGTGTAATCCCACCAAATTATTGAGTCCAATAATCACGATGAAGTGTACGACATACATAGGTAACACCAGCTTTGCGAGTTTATGGACGATGGGGTAGTTGCCAAGCTGTGGCTTACTTTGTAGCCATAGGAAGATGCCTGTCGCCCAAAATACAGTACCAATTAAAAAATCATTACTATTAAATACCTGTCCCAATTGGTGTAAATAAAAGGCTTCTGAATAATGCAAAATCATACCGAAAATAGCCAAAAGTAGCGCTTTTGAAGTGGATAGTGTCCAGTGACGACGACGAATTTCAAATCCTATGGCGACCATTAAAAAGCTGAGAAAGGGACCATTTCGCGTGAAAATCGCGGTTTCGTCGTGAGTAATGACCTGATAGCTGCCGGCGATGAGGCCGTAGGTGTAAATGATGGCAGCAAACGGAATAAGCAAGGTTCGGCAATGGTTATCAACAAACCATGCGATCATTAATACTGCTAAGCATAGCGAAGGCAAAAACCATAAGTGCACTAATCCACCCTCAAAAAGGGAGTTGAGTGGGTTCAGCATCAGGTAGTCCCAATATTGCTGGCGTTCAGCAAGATAGCCAAACTCACTGACAGTGGCAAGGTTAAAAGGGGTAACCAGATAGGTCACGCTCCATATTGCCCAAATGACCATAATCGGGTAGCAGTAGGCCCGTACCGTTCGGTAGGGGGTCTTGTTAAGTTTTGGCTGTATCAAATAACCAGCAATGATAAAAAATAAAGGGACAGCGAAACGAGCAGCCTGGTTAGTGAGATAGTTGAACCAAGGTTCATCATTCACCAAGCTGTGGGTTAAAAACAGCTGACAATGGATAGAGATCACGGCAATTAACGCAACGATTCTCGCTAATTCAAAACTACTCATTATCTTATTATTCGGCACACAACCCCCTAGTAAACGATGAAGAGAAAACGGTAGCGCTTCCGTGAGGCATTGTCTCATGCGTTGTATCAATAGTTAGCGAATTAGGTTGCAAGCAAGTGTAACAATTTGGAGTGGACCGCATTATGAGGCATGAATGAGGGGAGAAAAGTGACTTTGTTGGGGGTTCCAATGTGAACGATATCGCGGCACTAATGTTAATGTTCAAATAACCTGAACGTTAATTTAAAACAACTTGATATTTTGAACAAAGAGGGTGGGGTAGCATTCAATGAACCGTAACGCGAGGAGATGCATATGTGTAAGTTGGATGAAGGGTATGAAGATTTGATGTTTGAAATCGATGATTCAGATATAGAGATGCTGGGTTGGGATGACAAAGAATGGTGGTTCGAATTGATTGTATTCCTGGTTATTTTAGCGAGTGCGACTGCCATTGCGCTGTTCCGTGTTATCAGCGAATAAAGTGCTGGATTTAGTCGTTGAACGAACAAGCAGAAATAAAGACCGGCCTATGCCTGTTGACTGATTTAGCTGGCGCTCCACTCATTGCTAAAATGGTCAACAGACACCTACTTACTGTAATTTAATCGCTATGCCAACGGCCACGATAGGCATGACTATAGTCTGGTTCATCAATCTGTGGATCTAACGCTTCACACGCTTCAAGTGGACCAATTACGGTTCGATACGGTAAAACGCCCGCCCATGCTTTGATATTCATATCTGATGCATCATCGTTTACGCCGTGGCGACCGATTTTAACTGAAGCTTCATTCAATTCAATCGCTAATAAATCCGTGGCTGCGAGTTCTTTTTCGCTACTCAATCTCACTTCTTGTGTTCGACCAGGGGCAATATGTTCAATGAAGTGGTTTAAGATTCTATCTTTCTCATTGTTGTTTTCAATTGCCGTGAAGTTGCCAAAAACCATGGCGCTACGGTAGTGAGCGCTATGGTGAAAAGCAGAGCGAGCTAATACCCAGCCGTCAAAAAGTGTAAAGGTCAAACAGGTCGCTTGGCCGGATTTTAATGTTCGCAGTAGCCGGCTATTTTTCGCGCCGTGAATGTACACATAGTTGTTCAGCCGCCACGCTAACATGGGAATGATCACGGGGCCGTGCTCATTCGTGATGGCGACATGGGCAATCAATGATTCATCAATGATATCGTACAGTGCTTGTTGCTCTAGCACGGCTTTATGACGGCCTTTTTTTATCTCAGTACGTTTAGTTTGTGACAACATCTAATTTCGCTCCCTAATCAATGTGATACCGTAAAAGTAATGAATATCTGGTACTGTTAAGAGTTCCAGTTGATAAATAACTGTGGATCCAAAATGGCTGACATCGATACGGCGAACCTAGTTTTAGTGAATGAAGGGCATACACTTCAACAAGCACTATTTGAGCAGATTAGAGAAAGAATTTTGTGTGGTTCATGGCTGGCGGGAGCACGGTTACCTTCAACGCGAACGTTGGCTTCGGAATTAAAAGTGAGCCGGAATACCGTCATACACACTTATGAACAGCTTCTGGCTGAAGGCTATTTGGTATCGAAAGCTAAGTCTGGCTTTTTTGTTGCGGTGACGCCACCGGATCAGTTTTTGACTACGGTCTCGCCTATCTCACAAACGCCTCAAGGGACGAATAATTCACCAAGTAATCGTTTGTTTTCACCGGGTATCGCTGATCTTGCGCAGTTTCCAGCTAAGCAATGGAACCGATATTTGCAGCGTCATGTCGGACGGTCTTCGTTATTGGGGAATCAGGATTTACAAGGGCTATTAGCGCTAAGAGAGGCTCTGGCGACTTACTTAACCAGTAGTCGCTCTGTTGAGTGTTGTGCCGACCAAATCATTGTCACTTCGGGTGCCCAGCAATCTATCGCCATTGCGTTGCTGGTGACACAATCTTCAAATGCTAACGCGCCTTTTTTAGTTGAATGCCCTGGATACAGACAAGTGGTCAAAGTGCTGGAATTGTTCAATATTAAGCATGATTATGTGAAAGTGTCTGGTGGTTCGGGGCTTGATGTAGACTCCGTTGTATCTCGTTCGGCAACTGGGGTTTATTTGACGCCGAGTAATCAATATCCGATGGGGTGTTCACTCAATACCGACCAGAGACTGCAGCTCATAGAGTGGGCGAAACGTGGTAAACGGTGGATCATTGAAGATGATTACGACAGTGAGTTCCAATTTGACAGTCGCCCTTTTCGAAGTATGCAAGGGTTGGCGGCTCAAGCAAACGCGGCTGACCAAGTCATCTATATCGGTTCGACCAGCAAAGTCATGTTCAATGCGTTGCGAATTGGTTACATGGTGGTACCAAAACATTTGCTGGCGAGATGCCTAGAAATTAAAGATGCACTGTCGGGTGATACGCCATCTCACGTTCAAGCTGCATTGGCTGATTTCATTACTGAGGGCGGATTAGTTCGGCATATTCGTAAAATGCGTCGTGTGTATGAAGCTAAGTTTTTGGTAATGAAAGCATCGATTCAACAATATTTCGGCAGGGATTGGGTAGTGATATCTCAAGGCGCTGGGCTTCATATTACTGTCGAATGGCGTTCAAATGTAGACGAGGTGTTATTCTCAGTCCAAGCGGAGCAGGTAGGAATCGTGGTTCGGCCAATGAGTTTTTATCAGCCTACACAAGACAAGATCATGCTGCCACGAGAGCCGCGTAACAGTGCGATTGTGCTTGGATTTGGCAATGCTTCGATGGATGACATTGCCCCAAGCATGGAACGGCTATCAACACTGTATTATGACTTACTTGATGAGCTTGAGTAAGGCTCTAAATTGTTCACCTTCTGCCGACTTTTGAAGTTCAAAAAGTGCCATTTCGGTGGAGGTCAATATCGCGCCTGCTTGCGCTAACCGCTGAATAGCGAGGGCTTTGTTTTCTGGCGTGCGTGAGGAGATAGCATCCGTGACAAGGTGGACGTCAAACCCTTGAGACATTAGATCCATTGCGCTTTGATACACACAAATGTGTGCTTCAATGCCTACGAGTAGAATGTGTTTTTTTGTTGGGTCGATTGCACGGCGAACAGCGCTACTTCCCCAGGCGCTGAAGCTGGTTTTCGCGATGGGTTTTCTGTCGGGGAGTTCTTGGCTTATCTCGTTGATTGTTCCTCCTAATTTATCCGGAATCTGCTCTACCCACACAATAGGGAGATCCATAAGCAGAGCGGCTTTGGTCATGGTATTTAAATGACCAAATAGGGCGTCCTTATCGTGCATGATTTGAGCAAGTTTGCCTTGTACATCGATAATCATTAATTGTGTGTGGTTTTGCTCTAACATGCTTACCTCTATTCTTTGCTGTCTCGATCCAATATGGCTTCAATTAGCCAATGTCCAGCTTGACCTAGTCCACTTCGCCAAGACATCTCGACCGGCCAAACCATAGCATTATCATAACGTCCTACATCCAGCTTTTTAACTAGACCAAGGTCTAGGTAAGGTTTAGCTAACTGTTCTGGGTATAATGTAAAACCAACCCCAAGTATGAGTAGATCATGCAGCTGGTAACTGCTTTGGTAGCGAATTATTTTAGGGCTGAATCGTAATGATTCAACCAACTCGGTAGTGGCGATCTCCCCTTCATTGGTGAGGATCTGTGGATATTGTTCTAAATCTTGTGGTGTCACTTCTCCTTTTAGCGCAGCAAGAGGGTGGTTCGGCGAGACTAAAAAGCACCATTCGATAGCATCGACAACGGCGTTATCGGTGCCTCTTATTGGATGAAGTTGAGCTGGTGCGATCATGATATCTGCGCCAGGCGTTTCTGAATCCGGTGCTAACCCTTGGGTTTCAGCATCGACGAGCTTTAAATCAACATCAGGAAATCGCTCTAGCATTTGAGAGATGATTTCCACAAAGCTAGGATAAAGCGTCATACTGTGAGTAGCGATGGTCAGCTGAGTTTCTTCACCTCGCTGTAGTGAGCGCGCTTTTTGTTCAATTGCAGTTAGTCGGGGAATAATATCGAGTGCTTGGAAGTACAGGGAGCGCCCCGCGGTCGTCAAAGATGGGCTTTTCCCTGCAACTCGTTCAAAAAGTACAACGCCTAGGTCTAGTTCCATAGATTGGACGGCTTGATTGACAGCTGAAGCGCTAACGCCCAGCTCTCGCGCGGCTGCAGAGAAGGAGCCGAGCTCTGCAATCATTACCAAATATTGTAGCCGTTCAGTCGTTAATAGCATGATAATCCTAGGCGAAAGTAAGCGGTTAAAGTTTACACTGTAAACCTATTTCTTTAATTTTGCTTTAGGGTGTGCACCCAAAATGACTTCTTTTGGTTGTTCATTATTGAACATATCAAAGTTATAGCGTTCTATTTGCCAAGTATCATAGCGGTCAAGAACGATCTCTTTAGCATTTTGATCCGTGTAGATAGTCCAAAGTGTTGGAAAAACATCGTTAGCATAGGGGTCAAGCTGACTGTAGCCAGCAAAAACCGAGGCGCCTGCCGCCTTCATGCTATTTAAGGCTTGTGTGTTATCTGAGACATCTCGAGCGTACATATCGTCTAATATCGCTTTTGCTCTAAGGCGACGATCGTAGGCGCGAATGGTTGATCCTGCTTCGGTTTGTTCTTTGTCTAAATTGCGATGAAATGAGAATTCTGGGTCGTTTGAAAGGTACTGGGCACTGGGTGCTGTATTCACGTCACCATGATAAATCTTCGTTTCCCCCGCGACAAACTCGATGACAGCGCTGTCACCATTAGCATCGGTTAAGTGATAATGAACCGGGGCAGGGAGACATTCGCCTTCATGAGTGGGTAAATCACACACAGCATCTTGAATAACATCAATATTTGGCAGGTCAAGAATCACTTCCTCTACGGACGCAAAATTATCGACGGCGTAGCTTGGGAACTTTGACGCTGCAACATCAGGAACGCCAGCTCGTTCTGGGGCCATCTGTGTGTAATCAAGTCCAAGATATAGAATTCTCGCAACCAAGCCATGCTCGTTCATTGCTTCAGCGACAATTTGAGGCGCAAAAGACTTAATTTTTAATGAGGCATATTTTGATTTGCTGGTTACGCCTTCATCAGTATCGGCATAGCGAACTTCAATGCCGCTGCCAGTTCCTACGACAACAGCATCGTCATGCCCAAACCAGTCCATAGTGCGTACTGAAAGACTAGCGTCTCCGTGATTGTATATTGCCGAGGTACAAGCTTGGCTGGTGGCGACAATGCCTGCAGATAATGTAGCAGTGACTGCTAGTGTTAATGCGATTTTTTTCATATGAACCTCGTAAATGTTTGTTTAGGTCGCTTACTTTGTGAGGCCATAATAAGTGGTTATTGTTATCAGGTTAAATTACCACCTGTAAGACTAGCTAATAGGATCCGAATTGGCACTGTAAGAAATTATGTTCTAGAGTAATAATTCCATAAAAACGAAGACCCAAGGAAGAGTATGAAATCGTTACAACAGTGGTTGGATGCTTACGGAGAAAGTCACCAGAACAAAATGAATCGAAAAATCCATAAGGTGGCGGTGCCGGGGATCTATTTATCAATCGTAGGGATTATTTGGTCCTTGCCTGCCTTGTCTTTAGGAGAGGTACAAATTAACTGGGTATGGCCAGTGATGATACCTGTGATGATGTTTTATGCCTGTTTGTCTAAGCAAGTGTTGGTGCAGATGTTGGTTTTTACTTTAGCATGTTTAGCGATCATATCGTTTTTGGCCTTGTATAGTGCACCGGTTTTTTCTTTGTCGGTTGGCTTATTTATCGCATTATGGGTTATGCAGTTTTTAGGGCACCATATTGAAGGTAAAAAGCCCTCGTTTTTTGATGATATTCAGTTTTTGCTTATTGGGCCGATTTGGGTATTTCGCCAAAAGTAAGGCTGGGTAACAGATTTGGCAGTAAATGTTTAACCAGAGTCGTCAATGAACCAAGTTGGCCTCGCTGATATCGAGGCCAAAACTTTAACGATTACTGAACCAAGGTGTCATGGTAATCCAGCAACGAATTCCCGCTAGTTTGTACCGAAAGATAGCTAGGTTGGTTAAAACCTGAATTATCGCCTTGCCAAGCAAGGTGCCCTAATACCGACGTTAATTGTTCGCCAGAATCAATGGGATCAAGATAGGACAGCAAAGGTTCGGCTGACAGGTTTTGGCATTGAATCGTACTGTTGTTGTTTCCTAAATCGTTGAGGGTACAGTCAATGCCGTCAATTGGGTGCCATTGCCACAAGCGAGCGGGCGTTGCGAGTTGTACCGTGATCGAAAATGGTTCAAGAGAGGCAGCATAATAGGGTGAAACGACGCCTTCTAGTTGAACTTTACCCTGCATGGAGTCCCACCAAGTTAACGTCACGTGAGCGGTCGGTATATCGTCAACATTACTAGGGTCTGAAAAACCGAGAAATTCACTAAGGTTTGAGAACTGGTCGTTATCTAAATCCTCAGCACTGTCATCAATCAGAGGGTTGAGACCGAAAAATGCTTCGTAGCCATCCCACAGCTTGTCACCATCTTGATCACTAAAGTTAATCAATTTCGGATTGCTGAGTATCCAAGATGGCATTATTTTGTCAAAAGAGAGCGTATTATCGCTATTATTTTTGATAACAATATGACTGGTCATTTCAAATTGATCTGGCATATCAGCGTTGGACTCTGTCTCATGATATTGCGCGGTGAGCAGCATAATATTATCGATAGCCGTAAATTGTAAAGTCCCTCCAGCGAGCACGAGTGGGGTCCCTAACACGTTTGGTAAATTTGAGTCTTGTTGAAAATACTTTAAATCTTTCGAAGAAATATCAATGTATCCAGTGTCAGACAAAAAGATCTTACCAGAGTGGTTCGTATAATTGGTGAAGAAAATATTACTTGAATCAGGAAAATATGCCGAACTCTTAACATCAACCAATATGGATTCTTCGTCGGTATTCGTATTAACGCTGATATTACTTTCTTTGGTATGCTGACAAGAACCTAAATTGTTCTCCTTGATGGTGCCATCAATTTGAGTATAACGACCATCAGGTTGGGTGATTTTAAAGTTGGCGTATGAGGTGCTCATGGTTACTGGTTGCATGAGCTGTATATTGGATTCATACACATTGATTTGTAATGTGCCATCGAGGATAACACCGCTCCCATCAAGGTCGCATTGTTGATAGTGTTGAATGTGATAACCCGTTTGAGTGAGAGAGTTAATATGCGTCGTAGTTGTACCTGTGCCAGTGGCACAGTTAAGTGCTTGGTCTACTTGATTTAAAGGGGCTATAGCACGTTGCGAAGCATAGGTGGTGACATTAGGTGTCCATGATGAATTGTTGAAAAGTAATGTATTACTGAGCGTAGCAGACAGTTTTTCCGGTGTGATTTTTTTGGCCTGATCCATATTACCTTGGTAGATTGGCACTGTGTTTAAGGATGGAAAACTTTGGCTGTTACTTGTGCTTGCATCATTGCTTCCTCCGCCACCACAGGCGGTAAGTACGCTCACTGCTATTGACGCGAAAATATAAATGTTAATATTCATTCTTGTATCCAATATTGATATATAAGTTTTTAAATTTGAAAGGACTAATAAAATTAACGCTATTAATAGCCGTTTCAGATCTCGAAGGGGGAGTTACACCTACTCTATATTGGTAGGTTTATAGGTTTATAGGTTTATAGGTTTATAGGTTTATAGGAAAGAAATGTTATATTAAGGAAGGGTATACAGAACGTGATTATATTCGCGTTTATAAAATAGTGTGTAAATTAATATTCTGATGATTCATAAATAAAAGCGAGAACGATTTTCATCGTTCTCGCCCTGTTCTGTTAGAATAAATGGCCATTTAAACTAAGGTGGAGCAAGATACTTGCCGCATAACCAAGTGCAATAACTGGCGCCCATTTTAAATGACCAAAGAAGGTATATTTTCCATGAGCTGCGCCCATTAAGGCAACCCCAGCCGCTGAACCAATAGAGAGTAAACTGCCGCCAACCCCAGCGGTTAAGGTGACCAACAACCAGTTGCCCATTGAAAGCTCTGGGCTCATTGTCAGTACGGCAAACATAACAGGGATGTTGTCGACAATGGCTGAAAGTATACCTACCATGACGTTGGCCCAGATAGGATCCCATTGGGTGTACATGATTTCAGAAACCACGCCTAGATAACCGAGTAAGCTCAATCCACCAACACACATCACCACGCCATAGAAAAATAGCAAGGTATCCCACTCGGCGTGGGATACTCGACGAAATACATCAAAAGGCACAATTGAACCTAAGCGCTTGAGTGCCATTTCATCATTATTGGCAATGGCCATCGCTTTCTTTTTAGCAATAGAGCGGGGCAGAGTTCGGCGTAGGAAAAAACCAAAAAACTGTAAATAGGCGAGTCCCATCATCATTCCCATGACTGGTGGGAAATGCAGTACAGCATGGAATGCGACAGCGGTGGCGATGGTGAGAATAAACAGGCCAACAATTCTTAGTGAACCACGTTTTAGTTCGATATGTTCGTGAACAGCATCGGGTTGTGTCTTGGGGACAAAGAAAGACATAATAATTGCGGGGATAAGATAGTTTACGACAGAAGGTAGAAAGAGTGGCATAAACTCAGAAAATGAGACATGTCCTGCCTGCCACACCATTAACGTGGTTATATCGCCAAATGGGCTAAACGCTCCGCCAGCGTTGGCGGCGATAACAATGTTAATACAAGCAATGTTGACAAACTTTAGATTACTTCCGCCCACTTTAAGGACGACGGCGCACATCAACAGAGCGGTTGTTAAGTTATCGGCAATAGGGGAGATAAAAAAAGATAGGATGCCGGTTAACCAAAACAACGTTCGAAAATTGAATCCTTTTCCCACCATCCAAGACTGAAGGGCATCGAACAATCGCCTTTCTTCCATTGCCGATATGTAAGTCATGGCAACCAATAGGAATAGTAGCAGCTCTGCGTATTCAAGCAGGTTGTGCTCTAAGGCCGCTTTCGCGACTTCCACTTGATCGAACTCTTTGTAAACGAATCCGATGATGATCCATATAAGACCTGCGGCGAGCAAGACGGGTTTGGATTTTCGTAGTTGCAGGTATTCCTCCATCATCACTAAGGTATAAGCGAGCCCAAAAATAATCAGGGCGGCATAGCCGACGGTCGATTGGGTTAGGTTTAGGGGCTCAGTGGAGGTGATAGTGGAAGCAAGGGCGGAGGTAGAAAAAAGAATGGTGGCAACTAAAAAGAGTAGAAAACAAAAGGGCCGTTGACGCGTCTTAATCATGTTTTGATCCTTCAAAAGCAAATAAAATCAGTCATTAACATTAACTACACGATATTTTAAAATGAAATCAACAAAATCGTTGTGAGCTAACTCTTATCTAAAGAAAACGCTGTTCATTTTTTGACAACCTTCGCTTCTCATCTAGTCTCTTAAAGAATAAGGAGAGAATATGTCACCTAAAGGATTGATACTGCTTCTATTATTGTTTGTTACCAACACAGTTAGCGCAGGCGCTAAGGATTGCTATGTTGTCAGAAATGCGGACGAATCCGGTCAATCTACTGCTGTTCCTACGCTAAATGCTGAGTGCCCAATTGGGAAGGGGAGTTGGGGAGATGCAGAGATACAACCTAAGCCGCAGACATATTGGGTCCAGTGTGGTTTCTTTCGCTCTTCTATTAGCGTAGACAAGTGGAAGCTCCTACAGCAGCGATTAGGTGATCGAGTGTGGGTTAAACCGGAGAAGGAAGGTTCACGCTGTTTAATTGGACCATACGATAGTTATCGCCAAGCCAAGGTGGGGCAATCTACATTGCAGGCTTTACCTGATTACAAAGATGCATTTCTGCGAGCCTTACCTCAAGATATTAGTGTTAAAACGGTGCGCTCCACCAAACGACAATCGTCTGATAGAAAATACGAGACTCCGCCAGCGAATGCAAAGTGGCAAGTGACCACCCCTTATATGATCGCTGGTGAGCATGCTCGGCAAGATTGCTTGTGCTTTTTTTAAATAATAGTGATGCAATGTAGTGTTGGGATGGACACCATTACATTAGTAAGCACGGATCCCAAACGGTCTAAGCTTTAGCGGTAGAATTGTATCGAGCTGCTCTAACTCTTCAGGGAAAATTTCAATGAGATCAAACTCATGGTCGTGATAGAGCTGGCGAGTTTTTTCAATCGTCTTAGTATCGACAGGGCCGTTATCGGTGCCCCAAAACTGAATGTAAACTTTGCCCTGTGGTAGGTAAAAGTCGCTAATTACATCGGTGTCGATCGGAAGTTGGCGCTGATAGGCGTGTAGAACGCTGCCCATATAAAGCCAATTATCAATGATGAGTTCGCCTTTGGATTGGACATAATGGCCATCTAAGGTCCGGTGTTTGGCTGAGAACTTTTGTTTAAACCGAGAAAAAGAGCGGTCGGTTGATTGATTATCTGCGTCGCTGCCTTTGAATTCCCCCACCGATTGCTTCAGCCGCTTATTGCGAAGCAGACTAGGGTGCCAAAGTACAAATGTGGCATCTTTCACCGAGTCGATACGCTGAAATGCGCCCGCTCTTAATCCGCTTTGTGTTACCAGCCATTGCTGCCCTTCTCGCTTAATCCAACCTAATTCGCTTAGCAGCAAGTTGATTTTTTTGGCGGGCATTGAAAAGTATTCGCCAATTTGAGTCGCGCTTAAGTGAGCATCTGAAATGAGAGTATCATCAATAATTAGGTTTGTTGGCCAGACAATAAATCGTCCGTATTTTTCACTTTCTCTATACTCTCCACCAAAGCGAAAGCCAATGTCAGTAAGTAGCCACTTCGACTCATGCCAAGATAGGTAGCCCGCTTGTTTTAAGGTTGTGAATAAATCTTTCGCAACCATGTCTCGGTGTTTCGCTAATGCGGATGTGGAGAGTTTATCGTTCATTGTGATCCTAGAGTTGTGGTGGATGAGCCAATAACCGTGTTAACTCACGGGCAGCTTGTTGCGGAGAGCTCGCATGGCTAATGGCAGACACCAGAGCAATACCATGAACGCCAGTTTGGGCGATGGCAGAGATGTTTGTCTTGTTAATACCACCAATGGCGACAATCGGTAGTGTCGTTTGGTTGAGGGCATTTTCGAGGCCAACTAGTCCCCATTGTTTTTTAATATTACTTTTGGTCGCGGTCGCAAAGATTGCGCTTAACCCAATATAATCAATCGGTAGGTTGTTAGCGTGTTTAAGCTGCTGCTCATTTTCAATAGATAGCCCGAGTAGCTTGTTTGGTCCGAGTAACTGACGTGCGAGTTCGACAGGCATATCGGACTGCCCCAAGTGAACCCCATCGGCGTTAATCGCTAACGCGACATCAACGCGGTCGTTAATGATTAAAGGCACGTTCGAGCCTTCTAACACTTGCTTTATCGCCGCCGCCTTGTTGATAAAGGCGCGTATATCATGATGCTTTTCTCGTACTTGCACCATGGTTACGCCACCTTGAACCGCTTGTTCAACAACCTTGAGCTGAGTTTGAAGATCCTGCTGCTCATCAGTGACGAGGTAGAGACGATAAGGATTTAGCGGCATGTTTATTCCTAGATTTCGTTGATACTTAATCGTTCAGAAAGTGTCTTGGCATCAAGTTGATACAAGGCATCGAGTAAATTGAGTTGCAGTGAACCTGGACCATTTGATTGCTCGGCTGCGATCTCGCCTGCCACACCAAATACGGCGGCAGCGGCAGCACCAGTGTTATCACCGACCGCAGCAAAAGCGCCTGTTACAGCAGAGAGTGAACAACCCATAGCAGTCACGTAAGGCATCATTTCATGGCCATTGTTCAAAGCGATGGTGGAATTAGGGCTAACGATGTAATCCGTTTTGCCTGAAATCACCACGCTACATTGGTATGCATCAACTAGGGATTTAGCGGCGTTAAGTGCAGCCTCACTACTATCCAATGCGTCAACACCTTTGTTGTGACCTTGCTCACCCGCCATGGCAATGATTTCTGACGCATTGCCGCGAATGATGAGGTGTTTTGCCGCTTCTGCAAGTTGACGGGCTGTGGATGTTCTTAACTGGCTTGCCCCGCAGCCAACCGGGTCGAGGACAACCGTTTTGTCGTGTAAATTGGCCTGTTCGACAGCGAAAAACATCCCCGGTCGCCATACACTATCGATAGTGCCTATATTGATGACCAGTGCGCCGGCAAACGCCATCATCTCAGCCATCTCTTGTTTAGAATGCGCCATGATAGGAGAAGCACCGACAGCAAGAAGTGCATTGGCAGTGTTGTTCATAGCAACGAAATTAGTAATGTTAACCACAAGCGGTTTATTTTCACGCACTTGTTGTAGGTACTCGACAATTTTGCTTTTGTTCATTATTCGTCATTTTTTATGGTATGAGGTGGCAAGTATTCTAGCAGAGTGCGGTTGGTTTGCTATGCAATTTAGTTGAGTGGCGGTATGGCATTCAGGTCGATGGACGACACCCTCGTCAATGTTGAGTGGGCGATTAATGTGAGAGCTTGGTCAATAGGTGAGATGTCTGTTGTTGTGCTTAGGTGGCTTGTCTAACAGGAAAAAGGAGGGGAACCTTCACACGCGATCGGCAATGTGAAGGTTGGTAAGTGTCTAAAAATCGTAGGTCATACTCAATCTAACTTCTCTTCCGGGCCCAGGTACACCATTGGAAAGGTAGGGTTGATAATAAATATCGGCAATGTTCTTAACCGTTGCCCTTAGCATCAGGTCTTTCATCGTTTGTGGCTGCCAACTCACGTAGATGTCTTGTAATGTGTACTGGTCACTGGCCTGAGGGAAGTAGATCGAATCTTCCACTTTAGTTTGCGCGTCATACCAACGTAGTTTGTAGCCGGTTGTTAATCCATTGAGCCATGTGTAGCCGAGGCCAGCTTTTATAGTCAATGGTGGGAGCCCATACATATATTGGTCATCGCCGCTGGAGTCGACAATGGAGCCATTATGTTTTCCTTCGATATAGCTCGCTGATAAATCGCTATAAAATCCAGCGAGTCGATATTGAACTTGAACATCAACACCATAGTTTCGATAACCATCTAAGTTCACTTTCCAGCTCTGCAGGGTATTACGATCGTCCACTAAATTCTGTTTTACACGATTCATAACGTCGTTACTGACATCATTGTAAAATCCAGTCACTTCAGTCGATACACTATCATTTTCATTAAATAGTCCAGAAAGATTGTTGATAATGCTGGCTCGATACGCGTGAATTCGCTGAGCTTCAAGGTCACGAGAGCTTGCAGAGGCTTTCGCCCTTGCATATTGAACAGAATATATATTGTCTATCGTCGGCGCTTTCATTTGGTAGGCGTAAGCGAGGTTAAGCAGTGTGTTGACGGTTAGATCGTAGTCCAGTTGTACCCTAGGACTGAATCCAGAGTGTGTCACTTCACTAAAATCATGTCCTGCAGCGGGGTCGTTATAGTCGGGAGCCAAATTGGCTTTGCCTTTGGATACGATGTAGTCATAGCGAATTGACGGTGAAAGTCTTAGATGGTCAGTGACGGTTATATGGTCTGAAACATAAGCAGAATAGGTGGTTTGAGTGCCTGACGGGTCATAGTAAGGAGTGAAAATACCATAATTTTTGGCGGGCTTGTTGTAGGTTTTGGTCGCGTTATGCACGAGCGTATCCCGCTCATTTTTCTCGTATTGGATGCCCATGGTCAGAGTGTGACGACCTAATGTCATTTCATTATTGATATCGATATAGTCTCGTTGATATGACGCCCATGACTCATGTCCATAGGCACCAATAGAGACGAACATTTTTTTCCATGCGACATCAGGTCTTCGCCAGTGACGTTCATTGTTAGACCGTGCAGCGACCGCATTGAGGTTCACCAGTTTTGAATTAGGGTTGTATTGATAGCGTAGAGAAGTGGTACTGTCTTCATACTCGTTCTGTACGGTGTAAGCATATTTAGCGGCTTCAAGGGAGCCATATTTCTTGATATTCCAGTCGCTAATTTTAGCAAACTCACCTCTGCGATTCGCCCAAGGTTTACGACCGTTGTCTGTGTATCTAGTATGGCTTAACTCAATAAGGTGCTGATTCGTTTCGTAGCCAAGTTTCATCAGACTGTTGTTTTGCGTATAATCAGAATATTCCAATGCATCGCCGCCAGCGATTCGAATGTCGTTGGAGTCTTTCCACGTCCCAGATGCTAAGAAATACAGTCCTGAATTTGTTTTCCCAAACGCGGTCAAACCGACATGTTTTTGGTCGTCGTTGTCGTTGTATCCAACATGTGTTCTCACACCAATATTTCGATTGGGTTTTAGTAACTCATCGACGGATTTGGTGCGGATACGAATGGTACCACCGAACTTTCCGCCTGATTGGTAATCATGAGCACCCTTAACAATCTCTGCATCACCGATGAGGTACGGGTCGAAAAAGAACGTACCATAGCGATATTGTTGAAAGCCTATTGGTGCGCCATCAACATACATGCCAATATCACTCGGATCAGAAAACCCCCAAATATTAATTTTCTCTCCGCCAGATCTTGCTCCACCGTCAAAACTTGCGCCGGGTATATCCTCAAACAGTTCAACAAGATTGGTTGGTTGCTCAATTTCGATTTGCTCCCGAGCAATGAGAGATTCTCCCGGCTTATCTATGGTTATTGGGCGGCTATAATTGGTGCCATAGACCTGCATGACTTCTGTTGCAGTCTTGGTGTCATTTGAGGAGTGGCTGGGTGATTCTTGGGCAAGTAATGGAACTGAAAAAATGGAAGTAGCAAGTAAAATGAAGTGGTTAAATGTAGCATTCATTATTGTAATATTTATCGTATTGAATAGAGGGGCAAATAGTACTGCTCATAACCCAATAGATCAAAATGATAATCATTATCATTACATTTTTTATACTCTCCATGACATTCTGTGACATTTGTTTGGGCTCAAAGAAGGTCAGTTAGACGTAATAAGAGCGATTGATGGTATGCAGTGCGAGTGTTAAAGCAGATCGAACGACGATAAAATTACAATACCTAACGTACATGTGATGGCCGATAACACAGTTGTGAAGGCAATGATATTAGCGGCGAGTGCAGAATTACTCCCCATTGCTCGTGCCATGACATAGCTAGCGGCAGCAACAGGAGACGCGTTCATGAAGAAGATAATCCCCATTTCGATGCCCTTAAAGCCCATTAGATAGGCGGCAAGGGTAATGCTGATTGGTGCCAATAGAAGCTTATAACCGGTCGCAAACCACGACGCAGCTTGTTCATTTTTCATTGAGTTAAGGTTTAGCGATCCCCCTGTACACAGTAGAGCCAATGGTAATGTCATGCGGGCGAAGTAGTTTCCGGCATCCACCGCTATCTCGGGCACTGGTATGGAGAGGCTATAGAATACGATGCCAAATACAATGGCGATGATGAGCGGGTTTTTGGTGAGTGTTCTAAGCATGACTTTTCCCGCTTTTGTCCCAGATGCTTCTGAGCGAGGTGTCAGGCAGATAACGGCTTGGACGTTATATAGAAATGTTGTGGCGGCAACATACAGCGCGGCGAGAGCAACCCCTTGGTCACCGTAGGCATTTGCCACATAGGCTAGCCCAATAATAGCGGTGTTAGAGCGAAATCCACCTTGAATAATCACGCCTTTGTCAGGTGAGTTTCGAAACCAATAATTAACAGAGAGTGTGGTAAAAACAAAAAACAAGATGCTGGCAATGAGCCCAAAGCCAACAAATTGGCTAGCGGCAGAAAAGTCATGCTTAGCGGTCACTATGCTTAGAAATAGCATGGCAGGCAGTGTGACTTGAAAAACCAGCTTTGAAGCCACATAGATAAAATTTTCGTTGATCAAACCAATGCGTTTGAAGATGACACCAAGAATAAGCATCAAACAAATTGGACCGGTTATTGATAAGGAAAAATGCAGCTGCTCCATAAGAACATTCATAACTCAATCCATGTTTGCTAGGGGACGTCGATGCGGCTATTTTAAGCGGCTATTTTAATGAGTGATAGTGTCCCATAGGTAGACCGACAATTAAACGTGTGTTGATAAATATAATAACGGCCTGTTGCTAAATAGCACGACCGTGCTAAATTAAAGGCAATGATTCGACATGAGGTGAAAATGAGTAAGGGCAAACTAACCAAAGAACATATTCTTTGTCAGGCTTTTGAATTAGCGAGCCGAGAGGGGTTAGAGAGCCTAACTATTGGCGAGCTTGCCAAGCAGTGTGGCCTGTCAAAAAGTGGTTTGTTTTCGCATTTTAACTCGAAGACGAATCTACAAGTTGCCGTAGTAGAATACGCTGAAGTTACATTTCAGGCGCGTGTGATTGGTCCAGTTAGAGCCTGCGAATACCAACACATTCGGCTGAAAATTAATCACTTAATTGATAATTGGATAAGCTGGAACCAGTCGTTTCAAGGAAGCTGCATGTTTATTGATGCATGGCGTGATAGCCAGCAGGATGATTTGCAATCGGCATTGCGTAGTACGATTCATCGCTGGATAAACTACTTAACGATTCAAATTGAAAAAGGAATGGCAAGCGGTGAATTTAAAGCGGATTTGGATCCAAAGCAGGCAACGTTTGAACTCTACGGGCAGTATCTGAGTGCTCATGTGTTTTATTCACTTGTCGGTGAGCAGGAGAGCAGCCAGCGTTTTAGTAAAAGTGTTGAACGTTTGATGGATTCTTGGATGGATGATTCGAGAAATTAAATGGTTCAGAGGTTAATCATTCACGAGAAAATATTTACCACAAAAAAGCACGATCGTACGAATCGAGAGAAAGGAAGTGAGTCATGAGCGACAAAATCTATTTCAACACATCAAAAAAATTTAGTTTTAAGAAGCGACTGGTGAATCTTACCACTCGCACGCATCATAAATTGGCACCGAACCATGCGAAAAATATCGCGAAAAAGTTGTTGTTAACCCCAGTGCGATCTAAGCCAAAAAATGCTCAACCTGATGGGTTGGTTGTCGCGGATGTTGTCACGCGTGAAGGGGTTCTAAAAACGTATCGTTTGGGTCAGGGACCTGTGTGGATTTTGACGCATGGCTGGTCTGGTACGGCAAGCCAGTTCTATCCATTGATGGAGTATATTGCTCAGCAAGGTTATACCGCTTTAGCGTACGATCACCCTGCCCATGGAGAAAGTGAAGGTCAGTATGGGCATATTCCAGCTTTCATTGGTGGTTTAGAAGGACTTTTGGACAGTGAGGGCGATGTCGCGGGTTTGGTTGGGCATAGTATGGGAACTGCTGCAGCGCTTGAGTGTAAACATGCAAAGCTGGTGGATAAACCTTTATTGCTTATCGCCCCTGTCTTGGATTATGTCGATAACTTGTTTGGTAGTGTCGCTCGATCGGGTTACTCAATGCGCCTTTTTGAAGCGGTGGTTGGGGACATAGAAGACCAGTATCGCTACCCAATTCAATCTATTGATCCTTATCAGAAACTGTCACGTCGGCAAGCCGAAACTATTATTGTTCACGATAAGAAGGACAAATTTACCAAGTACGATGTGTCAGAAAAGGCATCAAAAGAAATGGATCGCGTCACTTTAGTGACGACTCAAGGTCAGGGGCACGGTCGAGTGATGCAATGCCAAGAAACAAAAGAAAGTTTTGGCCGATTACTGGCTAGTATACCTATTCCTATGTCGTGATCGCGAATTGCGTAGTGCTTAAAAAATGAATAGGGATAACGTGTTAGGTGAACTTGTTGCAAATATATCCGTATTGTTGATGTGGTTAACAGATTGATAAATTTGTATTATGCGCTTGATTGGCTATGTGGGATCATGATTTGGTTCCGCAAGTCTTAACAATCGAGAATCAGCGCTTTGCCCCGATTTTAATTTTTATAATGGGCATGGTTAGCGTAAATGATCGCACTTAGATGCCGGTTTTTATTGAGAACTTGTGGTTTTGGGGAATTCACCCCGGGGGACTCCACCCCAGTTAACAAAAGGAAGCCATAATAATGAATAGAAACGATAGTGTCCCTTTGCCCTCTAACACCCGAGAATGGTTTTTAAACCGCAACAGCCTGATTATTCTTGCAGATATCGCGCTGTTTTTTGTCCTTTATAAAACTCTGCCATTTGACCCTAATGTGGTGCTTGGAATCAGTATCCTTGCCTTCATTGCTGTGCTCTGGCTGACGGAAGCGCTGCATGTGACCGTCACTGCAATACTCGTCCCTATCATCGCGGTCTTGTTTGGAGTGTTTGATACTCAGACTGCGCTAAATAACTTTGCCAACTCCATCATATTCTTGTTCTTAGGTGGCTTTGCGCTTGCCGCTGCGATGCACCGACAGGGATTGGATAAAGTGATCGCCGATAAAGTACTGGTCCTTGCCAAAGGGCGGATGAGCGTCGCGGTCTTTATGCTATTTGGTGTGACTGCAGTGCTGTCGATGTGGATCAGTAATACGGCGACAGCGGCGATGATGTTGCCATTGGTATTAGGTGTACTTAGTAAAGTTAATGAAGAAAGTGGCCACAATACTTATGTGTTTGTTTTATTAGGTATTGCTTACAGTGCCAGTATTGGTGGTATTGCAACCATGGTCGGTAGCCCTCCTAACGCGATTGCTGCGGCTGAAGTCGGGTTAACGTTTACCGATTGGATGAAGTTTGGCTTGCCTACGGCGATGATCTTATTACCAATTGCGTTGGCGGTACTCTTTGCCGTGTTGAAGCCAAAACTAGACGGTGAATTCGAAATTAATCATCAAGCGGTAGAGTGGGATAAAGGTAAAATTGTTACGTTACTTATTTTTGCCTTAACCGTTTTCTTTTGGATTTTTAGTAAGCCTATCAATGCCATGATTGGTGGTTACGCGAAGTTTGACACTATTGTCGCATTGGGGGCGATCATCGCGGTGAACTTTGCTCGCGTCGTTCATTGGAAAGACATCGAAAAGACAGCTGACTGGGGCGTGTTATTGCTCTTCGGTGGTGGTATTTGCCTAAGTAATGTCTTGAAAGCGACGGGGACCAGCGTCTTTTTAGCTAATGAACTGAGTGATCTCATTTCTCAATTCGGGTTATTGCTGATTATTTTTGTCATCGCAGCATTTGTGGTGTTCTTGACTGAATTTGCCAGCAATACAGCCAGTGCGGCATTGCTCATCCCTGTCTTTGCGGGGGTGGCTGAAGCCTTTGGGTTATCACCTGTTGTGTTATCTGTACTTATCGCTGTCGCTGCGTCGTGTGCATTTATGCTGCCCGTTGCCACGCCTCCTAATGCGATAGTTTTCGCTTCTGGCCACATCAAGCAGCAGGAAATGATGAAGATTGGTATTTTGCTAAACATCGCTTGTATTATGGCTTTGACGGTCATTGTCATGATGTTCTGGGCGTAGGGCTCAAATCCTCTTCTTATTGGTTAGTCAGTAAGAGGGAAAGCGACTGACTATTCGCACTCTTGTTACAGATAGTGTGCTTGACGTTAGTCGCTTTGATATTTTCCTAATGGTCTTGAAAGTTACCTTATTAGCTTGGCGATAATACCTTGGAGCTGTTCGAAAATGACGTTAGCACCAATAGCAGATAAGTGAATGCCATCATTTTGATAGAGCGCCGTATGACCATGCTCTCGTGCATAGGCTTCAAACGCTTGATAAATATCTACCACTTCAATGCCGAACGGGCCGTGCCCATACATAGTGACTAACCGTTTACTGTGTTCTGTACTTAATGCTTCGATCGCATCTCGAATACGGGTAACCGTTGCCTGTTGGTGAGAAAATAGTGGTAATGATCCAACAGGGTCAATGGGTGAGGTAATCATGACAACAGGTTGAATATTATGATGTTGCGCTTGCGCAATCATCGAGTTGTAATTGCAGGCAACTTCATTAATTGGCGTATCCCAGTTTAGGTCGTTTAGACCACCGAAAATCACAACAATATCGGGTTGTTGTTCGATAACTTGTTGTTGAAATCGTGACAGCATTCCTGTCGTGGTGTCACCTGGAATTCCTAGGTTGGTAAATTGAACCTCGGGAAATTTAGACACTAGGGAGTCAGACCAATTTCGTCCTTCAGTCAGTCCCCAGCCTGCCGTTAGGCTATCACCAAGTAAGGCTATTTTTTTCATTCTTATATGTCCTTATTGTCCTTTGGTCGTTGAGATAACGACCTATACCACGCTATAGGGAATGTGGTGGTGAAAAGTCTGGATTGAAAAAGCCGCTTTTTAAAGCGGCTTTCCGGTATATCTCAGCGGAAGATCTAGTGTTGACTCACGTATTCCTTAAAGCGAGCTTTCGTTTCATCATCTGCTTTGTTGTACCAAAAGATGAGCATTTCTTCAGCTGTGGTGTCGCCTGCGGGAGCATTGACATTGGCGGGTAAAGTGGCAGGGGTAGCCGCTGCAGTTACCGCGACAGCACCTGTAGCGGTAATCGCTGCTACGCCGCCCTTGCGGTTATAATCTTCAGCTTCACGGCTGTAATCACGGCCAATTTGCATGCCATCTTTAATGAGTACATCTTGTTCTATGGCAATTACGTTTCCTTGCTCATCCTTTAATGTCCACGCAAACGCATCGATATCTTTTTTAGCTTGTCGTTCGTTTTGATAACTTGGGACTTCGAGTGTGAGCGTGGTATTGCTTGCGTCAAATCGTGCAATCACCGCTTTACTTGGTACGCTGACACGTTCTTCTCGATTAACGTCAAAATACGGTTCAAAACGGAATACGATTTGATTGGTGCCGTCAGGAAGTGTTGCCGTTTTTCCTGAGGAGAAAAAACCGTTTGACTTAGTGTCGGCTTCGCCAGCATTGACGGATAGTAGGTCAACAGAATCAGGAATGTTTATTGTTACGTCAGCAATAGCGAATGTGCTGCAGCTTGCCAAAAGAGCGCAGGAAAGAATGTTAAGTGCTTTCATTATGGTGTGTCCTTCAAGGATTATTCTCAACAGTTTAGCGCATCTTAGCTTGCCCTCATTGCATAATGAATGCAATGAGTTACTGATGGAATGAAAATAATTTGACAGAACTTGCTTCTATTTACTCGCTGCTGCTTTGTATGTCGGGTAACGGATAGATATTGTCATACATCAGGTTGAAGAAATATGAGTAAAACAGCGCAATTACGACAAAGCCGATGTCAGTCACGATCGCGTCGATAAGCGATAAATTTAACGACCAAGCCAATAATGGGATGGTAGTAAAGAGTAAACCGAACTCAAAAAGTATGGCGTGGATAACACGCTGAGTACTGCTTTTATCAGTTGAACCGTTCAGCCGGTAAAGAACAGCGTCAAACAAATAATTGTAGATAAAATTCCATAGCATCGCGATTGCCGATAACGCCACCGCGGTTATGGTTGCGGTTTCCGCACTAGCACCAAATATAAACATGCATATTGGCGCCGCAAGTAGTAGCAGAAATAGTTCAAATAATATCGTGTGCCTTAATCTATCTGCGGGAGTCCGCATTGCTTTCCTTGCTTCCATTTACTCGATCTCTGTCACAATTCAAAATATTTTGTAAAGACTATACGATTTGTTTAACACTTGGAAGGAGAAAGTATCTACTTTTCGAATTGGTCGGAGGTGTGTTTGCTCTAATAGAGGGAGCTACTCTATGTTGCTGTATAATAAGGATTAATTTAATTTTTTCTATATATACAACAGGGGTGGGCTATTGATGCAGTGAATTATCAATCGTATTTTAGCTTAACCCCTAACCTTTTGTGGGATTATCTATATGCATTGTTAATGGGTCGGCTTTATCTACGGATGGTATTTTAGTAGCATCTTCGTCGCCTATAGCTTTGGCACACACAAAAGGTACTGTTTAGGTATAAGTACCATGAAGAAAGGAATCTCAGTGTGGTACGTAACGAACACGACTAATTGAGATTTCTGTGCATACATTCCTTATCAAGACTTCACTGCTATCCCTCTCTCTCATTACTGTTGCGACTTCTGTTTGGGCAGAAGATGCCGCAAAGGTTGAAAATCATGCTGCCGAGAGTCGAGAGCCCACACCACAAAATACAGGTGCAAGTAGCACGCCTTCGCAAGAACTTGCTAGCCATCAGCCTCAGGTAGCAGGTGAAGAAGCCCTACCAGATAGAAAGTTTGCAGCATTTCCTGTTCCGATTACTGATGATGCATTAGGGGTTGGTCTTGGAGTTAATGCGATGTATTTGCATGACCGAGCGGAAGGGGCAACAAACCCTTCTACCAGTATGTTTTATGGTCAGTATACTGATTCTGGCAGTGGCATGGCGATTGTTGGGCATGAACATGTTTTTGCGCATGATGCATGGCGTGCTGGATTTTGGGCGGGGCATTTTAGTTTGAATTTAAAATACACTGGCCGAGTCGGGATGCAATTACCAAAAGCTGCAAAATATTCAAGCTACTCGAATTTTGTCTATGGTGAAGTTCGTAAGCAGATTATCGATGACTTGTATTTTGGCGTTCAAGGGCTATGGAGTGGCGGTAATGCAGATTTAAAAGAAAAAGCAACGGCGGAAGAAAAGCGCGAATTTGAACGTCAAATGAGTGGCAATAATAGTGCTGTTGGTTTTCTAATGACCTACGATTCTCGTGACAACATGATGGGAGCGAGTCAGGGTTTAAATGTCGACTTGAGCACATTACATTACTCTAAAGATAGCCGTACAGGTAAGCGTTTTGATAGATTAGACGCAGAAATTAGTCAGTACTTTCCAGTGGGTGAGGATGTGTTCGCTTATCGAGTTATTGGTAAAGAAATGCTTGGAGACACTCCAGAGTATGAATTCGTCACACCGGATTTACGAGGCGCTGATTGGAATAAATATCGTGGTAGTGCGATGTATCAGGCTGAAGTTGAATACCGCCGTAAGTTCTCAACATTATGGAGTGGCGTGGCTTTTGCTGGTGTTGCAATGGTTAAGAATGAGTATAAAGGGGCGTCGTATAGTGTGAAATCAGACGTTATCCCGAGTGCAGGGGTGGGTGTTCGCTATTTGTTGAACGCAAAAGAACGATTTTCGATAGGTGCTGATGTGGCTGTGTCTAAAATGGGCAACACGAGTTTCTATATTCGATTTGGTGAAGCGTTTTAATTGATTCATCCCTCCGGTTGATTGAGTTTATCGGTTGTATTGGTTCGAGTTATAAGTTTGGTGCAATTATTGTGCTATTGTTTTACGATGACATGGTTATTAATAAGTGATTCAAAGGGTTGAATATGCTGAATATTGAGCAGCTAGTGGCATTTGTTGCAGCCGCAGAACAAGGTTCTTTTTCTGCAGCGGCGAGACATCTCGGAAAAAGCCAAAGCTCGGTAAGTATTGGAGTGAATAATCTCGAGGTTGATCTCGGCATTACGCTGTTCGATAGAAGTACTAAGTATCCCAAGCTCACCCCTCAAGGGGAGCGGATGCTTTCACAGGCAAAAGTGCTGTTGCGACAAGCAGAGCGAATTCGCAATTACTCCCGAGCAAGTGTAGAGAATGTCGAAGATACGTTAAGAATTGCTATTGATCCGCTACTGCCATTTAGCTTGCTTGAGTCCGCGATTGAGAAAATGTCACAACGGTTTCCATTTACTCATGTGGATGTATCTCGCCTCGGTGCTCATCATCTTACGGCCGCAATTTCTAATGACGATATCGAACTTGGATTCAATATCGCAGCTGACGCGGTGCCAGAGGGTTTAGATTTTGTCTCTATTGCTAATATTGAGTGGGTATGTATTTGCAGCCCAGACTCTATTTTTGCTGATATGACGCAAGTGAGTAATGAAACCTTAATCGGCGAAAGACAAATTGTTTGTCGTAGCATGATGCAAAACCCGGTGTTGAACGCTCAAGGTGCGTTTTCACAAGATATTTGGCAAGCAGACGATCAAGAAGATGTGATTAAGCTGGTTGAACAGGGAATTGGCTGGGCTATCGTGCCGAAAGACTTCATTGTTGAAAAGCAAGCATTAGGCACATTGATCGACTTCAGACCAGAATTCCAACGCTATGAAATGCTGAACTCCGCGGATGTGCTTTGGAAGTCAAACGCACGATTAGGGCCGGCTGCAAAGTACCTTTGTGAAATGCTCGGCGTGTTCTAGTTTAATTTCCTCCCTATTGGCGCATAGAAAGACTTATCAGAAGAACTGATAAGTCTTTGTTGTTTTATGGTTAGCCTTAGCTATTCAGTCCCATCATTTCTTCACAGAAACCAGCACTCATCCTAATGGCTGAAGGCAAACGACGTGATTACTGGTAAAAACAGACGATATTACGTCCTTTTAGTTTTGCTTGTGTTAACGCTTGCTTGGCTCGACCATTCACTGCGTCAGGCGTATCTGCCACTCCTGCAGTACCAATTTCTGTGGCACCAATAGTAATGGATGTTTGTATCCATTTATCATGCATATAGAGTGGTTGTTTCTCAACTAATTGTCGCAACCAGTCCAATTGTTTTTCTGCGTCGTCTCTACTACTGGCGTCAAAGAGTAAAGCAAAGCCGCCATTCTCATCACGAGCAAGACAAATGGCATTTGGCTTTTTGAAGTTACGCTTAATCATATCGGCGACGTACAAAATGACAGCGTCTCCTAGCATATCGCCGTGCTGCTGGTTAATGTCACTAAGCCCCTTGATATCGATTAAAGCAAAAACTGCGTTACTATTTCGGAAATGTAATAGGATCGCATTGCGCATGGTTTGTTTGTTGTTGAGCCCCGTTAAGGCGTCTTTACTGTGTAGTTTTTGGAACAATAGTAAATTTGACAAGGCAACTTCAGAAAAATCTCTAATAGCACGCAACACTCCCCCAAATGCGAAGAATGAGCTCTTAAGGTAAATAACGCCTATTAATGTTTCTCTTTGATACAAAGGTAAGGTGTAGTGACGACCTCTAATTTGTAGTTTTTGGGCGACAATATCTAACTTTGTATTATATGAATAGTTGAGTTCTCTACGCGTTAACACCGTTGGTAAGACGTCCGTATGATGGATGACCTGACTATTGCCGTGAAAATCGATAGTCTTAAAGTTACTAGACTCACTGTCATAGAGGCAAAGTTGTACGCCTTTATGAAAGGTAAACTGGTTAAACACTGACTTAAGATCTTGTTTAAATTTAGAAATGTCAGATGAGGTGTTGAGTTTTGCCAGTGATTTATTGAGTTGGAAAGTAATATAGTTAATGGAAAGTATCAAAAATAGCAGTGATAGCAACACGATGGCGGTCAATGATATTTGGTACGAGGTGAAGAGGATATCTGCTCTGTTGGTGCCCGACACAAACACCCAGTTCATTGGATTATGCGCATCAAAAACGCTGACTTTGTATTGGCCATTATAATAATACTCGTAGGTACCCCGTTTTTCTTCTTGGTTTAGTCGCTGTCTGAGTCCGCCAGTAAAGCCGATAGAGGGCGATGCGACTTGTAAGGGATTAGAGTAGTGTTCGTAGGTTCCTCGCTTTTCCGCGAGATCTAATTGCGCTTTTAATCCGCCAGCATAGCTAATGGAAGGTGAACCAATTCGTAATGGGTTTGGATGGAATACTAGGCGCCCAGTTTCGGCATCAATGACAAACACGTAGCCATTCTTTAACGTTTTTAAGTTCGCCAAGTATTGGGTCGTGTGTTGGACATCAAATTCTATCCATACTTCGTTCTCATTGACGTTGTTCGCTTGTTTAATTGCAAAGACCCAAAAACCATTTTCCTTTTGATAAATACTGGATACCGCGTAAGTCTTAGAGGTCGCTTTGTACTCATGCCATTGGATAGTACTAATGATGTTTGAGGAAACAGGTGCTCCGTTCACCGGTTGATAGAGTTTGCTACTGGGATTAAAGCGCACAACATTTTTATATAGGTAAGTATTAGAGAGAACGTCATTAGCTAACGCATTAAAATGAGAAGAATTAACGTTATTTTGCAGTAGGTCTACCTTGCCAAATGTGGCTTCAATTTGTGCCCAAACTAACGCCGATGCCATTTTAACATTGGATTGAGATTGTTCTATCGCGAGATCTTGCGAGCGTTGATATTGTTGATAGGAGACGAAAAATAGGGTAGCAATAAGAGCAAAGCAAAATGGACGAAATACCCGTAATAATAATTTTGGTAAAAACATATACTATTCAACTGATTGAGCAAGTACCTGATATTACTATTGGTAGTCGGTATTTTTCAAAGGAATATTACACTTTTCGATGACATTACTACTTTGTTTTGTTCATTAAAACAAAAGAGTCTAAAATTTAGACTCTTTTGTTGAAATTAAATAATATTCTTATTGGCTAGGTGAAAAATATAATATTGCCATCGACATCGGCGCTTGCAAAATTTCACCTTCAGCATGTCCTACTTCAGATTCCGCAATGTGGGTATCACAAATAGTTTTCCAGCATTGATTTCTGTCGTTGGGGAGCGAAAAGCGTGCAGGTGCTTTGGTTTGGTTAATTAAATAGAGCATTTCATCGCCGTCTTTGCCTATCCCAAGGTGAAGAGCGACACTGCTTAGTCGATTCCAATCTTCCATGCTCATTAACTTACCGTCTACACGGCTCCAAAATATTCGGTTGTTGTTGCGGTTTTCTCCGCTGAACGCTCGAATAAACGGCACCATGTATTGTTGACGGGCAACGATCATATTTGCGAGCCAAGTTTTAAAGTGCTGTTTGGCTGCACTTTGCTCCCAATTTAACCAGCTTAATTCGTTATCTTGACAGTAAGCGTTATTATTGCCTTTCTGAGAGTGAGACAGGACATCGGCCGTCAAAATGTGCGGGATACCAAAAGAAAATAACAGCGTTGCCATAAAGTTTCGCTTTTGCTTTTCCCTAGTAGCTAAAATGATCGGGTTATCAGTCGCGCCTTCAACGCCATAATTGTCAGAGCGATTATCACCATGACCATCACGATTATTTTCACCATTGGCTTCGTTGTGCTTATGCTTATAAGAAACGAGATCCTGCATGGTAAAACCGTCGTGATAAGTGATGTAATTGACGGTGAGCTTATATGGCCAATTAGCGGCACTGTATAGGTCGCGAGAGCCCATAATACGCGTCGCAAACTCTTTCAAATACCCTTGATCCCCACGCCAAAAGCTACGCGTGATATCACGCAGGCGGTCGTTACATTCGTTCCAGCCAAATGGAAAATTGCCTACTTGATAGCCATTTGGTCCAATGTCCCACGGTTCGGCGATGAGTTTTGTTTGTTTCAGAGTTGGGTCTTGAGCGACAGCCCTAAAAAATGCCGCATCTTGGTTAAAGTTGTCACCATTTCGCCCTAATGTCGCCGCAAGATCGAAGCGGAATCCGTCAACTTTAAACTCTTCTACCCAATACCGAAGTGTGTCCATAACAAGATTCAGTGCTGGCTGATAGTTAAGATCAACGGTATTGCCGCAACCAGTAAAGTTGGCGAAGTATTCACCATGTTTGAGGTAAAATTGGTGATCCAGTGCTTTCAGGTTGAAGACTGGGCCATTATCGCCACTTTCCGCAGTGTGGTTGTAAACTACATCCAAAATAACTTCAATGCCGTGCTGGTGAAGCGTTCGAATGGCAGTTTTTAGCTCAATAACGGCATCATCGTCTGCATATCTTGGATCGGGCGCCATAAATACGTAAGGGTTGTAGCCCCAGTAATTGACCTTATCCATATCGAGCAGGTGAGGTTCATGCATGCATGCCGCGACGGGTAATAATTGCAGTGAGGTTATGTTTTGCTCGCGATAAAACGCCAACATATCGTCACTAACGAGCCCTAAATACTTCCCTTGATGTTCTTTGGGTACGCGCTCATTGAGTTTGGTTAGCCCTTTTACATGAGTTTCAAACAAAATCATCTCTTCACGAGGGATTCGCGGTGACGTTGAGTCTTGCCAATCAAAGTTATCGTCAACGACGACACATTTCGGCAATAGTGAGCTCTTGGAATCATCGAAAGGAGGAATGTAATGCAGGGGCTTATCCAGTGCTTTTGCATAAGGATCGGAGATAAACTGAAGTGAATCTGACTTCTCGATAACGAAATTGTAACGTTGACCCGCATTTATCCCCTCAACGCGAGTGTATTTGATACTTGCATATTCTTCATCGAGCGAGAATAGCTGATAGGAATCATCGCCATTAAATATCGCCAGCTTGATTTGTTCACAATCTGGCGCATGAATAGCAAAATTACATCCCTTGCTATCTAAAGAAGCCCCTAAAGGGTAAGGACTTGACTGAATTTTTGTCATAAGCGTTATTTTACTTTTTAGTTGTTGCTGACAGTATTTGTTTTTAACAGTTAATAGGTTTGTCAACTTTAGGTCAAGCCTAGATCACAGAAATTTAAATGTAATTTTATTTCACTAATTTTGCGAATTCGTTAAGAAAAGTGACATAAAGCGTACTTTGCGCGTCAATACATTACCAATATCCATACTACTCCCCCCTAAATATGTGATCAGGGCAAAAGAAACGACGTACGGTTATTTTTCTCATCCTCTCTCATCCCCCCCTTTATAAAACTAAGGTGGAGGACGTGTTTCACCTATGACTTCGTTAATGTTCATTTCGTTCAATGAACTCGGGACCCTAAAACCGATATTTCAAGTGTTGAGGGCGTGGTACTGCCTCCATAGCCCTCTACAAGAATGAATATAACAATAAGTTAAACGGAGTTTTCTAATGAAAAAAGTAAGTGTAATCGCTGCTGCAGTGGTTGGTGTACTAGCGTCAGGTTCCGCTTTTGCGGGTGATTTACAATTTAATGGTTACATGCGTGCAGGTATCGGCATGAATGCTGATGGTGGCGCGGCTGCTTCATATGGTAACGGCGGTAGCGGTCACGCTGTTGGTCGTCTTGGTGATGAGGTTGATACTTACGCTGAGATTGGCTTAGGTAAAGAAGTGTACAACGAAGGTAATACGGCGTTCTCAATCTATACACGTATGTCTTATGCGACCAAAGAAGGTAACGTTGACCGTCAAGGCAACTCAATGCAACGTGTTGGCGATGGCGGTCCTTGGGACAGCGGTAATACATCCCTTCGTGAAGCCTATGCTAAAGGCGATTTTGAGAATTACACCATTTGGGCAGGTAAGCGTTTTTACCAACGTAAAGATATTCACATTCTAGATTTCTATTACTTGAATAACTCAGGTTACGGTGCGGGTGTTGAAAATATTGATACAGGTATCGGTAATTTCTCTGCTGCAATTACATCGTCTGCGGAAGATTGGCAAGGCGACTACAGCAACGGTATTCACGGCGATGATTGGAAGCGAGCTTATAAGGCAGATTTCCGTCTAGCGGGTATTGAAGCAAACAAAGATGGATCTATTGATCTAGGTTTCATTTATGGTATGGCGTCACTGAGTGATGCACAGAAAGATCAAGCTAATAAGCCAGATGCAGGAACGGGGCCTACGGGCAACGGTGATGTAGCCGATAATACCGGTATGTTACTGACGTTCGAGCATACTCAAGGCAATTTCTTTGGTGGCTTTAACAAGTTTATCGTTCAATATGGCACTGATGGTCTAGCGGTTGGTGGTTTTGATAACCACGCTGGTGAAGGACTGAATGCGGTTGAAGGTAAGGGTTATCGCTTCATCGATTGGGGTGTGATTGAGCAAGAGAAATGGAACATGGGTTACTCATTCATCTATGGCTCAAAAGATATCGATAAAACGACATCAAAGACTACTCATCTTGATGGTAAAACCGATTTTTATAACGCGGTTATTCGCCCTGGGTACAAATGGAATGACCATTTAGCGACAGTGCTTGAAGTTGGTTATGCCAATGAAAGACGTACTTCTAGCCTGATGACAACAGATTCAGGTGAGTGGAAAGACCTAACGAAGGTGACACTGGCGCAAGAGTGGAACGCAGGTTCAAACTTCTGGGCTCGTCCTTCTATTCGTGCTTACGTATCACACTACTCGGGTGATAAAGTACAAGAAGATACCAACGGCAATAAAGCAGAAACCATGGTTGGTGTTCAAGTTGAAGCTTGGTGGTAATGCGTAACGTATTAGCATAAAAAGTAATACAGCCAGAGTGATCTGGCTGTATTGATATAACAGAAGTAGGGGTATGTTCATGAAGTTTTGGTGGTTACCGATTTTGACAACAGTTGCGATTGCAGGCTGTTCGAGCACGCAGGAGGTGTCGAACTCTGTCGAGCCTGAGCAACAAGTTGTGACTAGCGTGGATAAAATCAAGTGGATGGACTTGAACTTACCGGTTGATATTGAAGCTAACATAAATGAAAGTTCACAGCTTTTACTTGAAGGTAATAGCGCTGGACCTATCATGGGCTTAGTCGTTGACGGTACTCGTGGTAGTTTAGATATTGAAGTACAAACCTTAGTAGAAAATGAGCAGAGCCTATACGCTTCTTCAGTCAAGATTACCGATAATTTAGGTAACCTATTAGCTGAAAATAATTTCGAACAATTTGAGTATCAGCAAAGCAAAATGCTTGATCCTAATAAGTTCGCGGTGACAATGAATGTCATCCCTAAAATGGGCACCACCAAAATATATATTTTGGTTTACACAACCAAGCAATCATTAGACAGTACCTCAACGGTGACACATCCCGCGAAGATTTTTGCTGAGACGAAGGGTACAGTCCCTCCAGTAATTCCAGACCCAAGTATCGAACATGGCTTGTATGGCAAGGTTAGAGTTAAAGTTACTGCGAATGATTTCGTAACCCAGCGTGTGGTCAAAGAGCAGGAGTATGTCCCTGAGGCCGCAACCAGTTCGGAATATTATACGTCCGCTATCCAAAAAGCCGTTGCAGAAGACAACATCCCTAAAGCACTCAGCTTACTTGATGAAGCTAAAGCCCTAAATATCGAAGGCGCTCAAGAAGTCTTCGTGAAGGCAATTAACAGCAAAAAATAGATAGCTTGATATTGTTAAGCCTCGGATAGCGCATGCATCGCCCAAAGCGACTTGTGCTCCGGGGTTTTTTTATTGCTTAGAATTATTTACAGGGTCTAGAATTTGTCGCTGGGCAAGGGTTAAAGTGTCGTTTTGGCTTTGGATTGAGCAATTACAGGGGAAAAGATGTAAAACCGTGTGGCGGATCGTCAAAGATGCTTCATTTAATGGTAAACCTGCCGTTACTATAACTAAGTAATTACACTTAATGAGCTTTCTATTTTATGTCGACACTTTCTATCGCTATCGGTGCAACAAGCCTTTCGCTCATTTTGGCGTTTGTTTGGATGTTTTCCTTATCTAATCGCAAAAAGCGATTAGAGCAAGAACGCATTGCACGAGAAGCAGCGTATCGGCGGACGATTGAAAAGGCTCGACAGCAAGAGCGAAAAGAGCGAATTTTCAAAGCCGAAACCGGTCATACACCAACCATGCTCTTTTTAGCGAAAGAAGCCGAACGGAAAAACATCCAAGAAGCCTTGTATTGGTATCAAAAAGCCGCGCAGTTAGACAATATCACTGGTATGTATGGCATGGTTCGTTTAAGTGAGTCTAAACGCGAAGATATGGTGCTTCGTGAGCAAGCCAATTACTGGCGTTTGTGCATTGCTGGAGCAGAAGGCGATTTACACGCAAAGTTTGAGGCAGCGAAAGCCTTGGTGTATGGACGAGGCGTGGAGTGCAATATTCCTAAAGGTATTGCGGTGATTGAAGAGGTGGCGCAAGAGGGCAACCTAGAAGCGATGCTTTTTATGGGAGATTGGAGCGTATCACCAGATAACCCGCTGCCTTCCCCAAAGCAATCGACGCAATGGTTCGTGCAAGGCGCAGAGAAACAAAATACAGAAGCCATGACCAAGCTTGGGCTTAACTACCTAAAAGGGGTGGGCGTAGAGCAAAGTACTGAACGCGGTTGTTACTGGTTAGAACGAGCGGCGGAAAAAGGTAGCGTGGAAGCGATGTTTTTTGCCGGCGAAGCGTGGCGAGATATTGCGCCTAACGGTGCGGCCATTGCTTATATCTGGTTGTTTATGTCGGCGCATTTAGGGTATGAGCCCGCCAAAGCAGTGCGTGATAGTGTTGGTTCGACACTGGGAGTGGATTCGGTGGTTGGATTGCAGTCGTTGGCAAAACCGGTGCTAAAAAAGCTGCAATTAAGTTCAATGGTCAAGCACTCACTCATCAAAGCCCTGAATAAGCTATATAAACGTCAATTGCCGTTATTTGAATTGGAAGATAAGTTAGGCGAGGAGAGAGAGAATCTGGACAACCCAGCATTTAGTTCCTGCAATGAGAGCCAAATGAGCACGAAACACAATCAAACACCGATGGCGGACGATGATATTTCAGCTCGTGACTTGTCAAATATGACGTCTGCAGTAGGGCATGAGTCCTCAAGTGAATCTATAGAGCCGAGTTTCTCTAGTAGCTATTCAAACTACCATCAGACATTCGGCAAATAGTCGTTATTAGTTCCCGATGAACGCTAACTATCTAAAATAGTTGAGTTCAAATCATAATTGAAACAAATTCTTTTGGCATTACTCATCTAGAATCATTTATGATTCATTATTGTGAGTATGTTATTTTTTTTGGTTTGTTTTGTGTTCAATTAGTCACCTTTTGATGCTTTTCTTGTGACGCTTATCACTTAAACTTTTCTGTTGACACTTTCATGACATTGCAAGGGAACAAAACAATATTCTGAGCTGCGTTTAGTGTTGCAATCAAGGATGCTTGGCAGTGGCCTTGTTGTTAGCACGTTAAATCTGATGCCGTTGGCATTCCTGTTCTATACGGAGCTTTATCATGAAAACTTTAAAACTGACTCTAGCAGCAACGCTAGTTGCTGCTGTTGCTCTTCCTGCAAGCGCAACTTATGTTGATGTTCGTGGCGCATACAAGACAGAAGCAAAAACATACGAAACTCGTGTACGTGCGGGCTTTGATTTTGCAGAAGATTGGCAGATCCACCTTGAAGGTACACAAGCTCAAGGTGATAAACTGTTCAGCAATTCTGGTAAAAGCGTTGCAGCATTTGAAACAGAGCTTAACTACAACTGGGCAATCAACGACAACGTGACGTTGACTCCTGGTTTTGTATACTGGAATGGTTCAGACCACACAGAATACCGTCCTTACCTAAAAGCGACGTACGCAACAGGTAACTTCTACACGGCAGCACGTTACCGTTACCAAGCGGCGACAAACAGCGTTACTGGTAAGACAACAAACGACACTAACCAAGTTGACGCTTGGATTGGTTACAACGTTTCTGACTTCAACCTAGAATATAACCCAGCGTACATCAACCAAAAAGATGGCGGCGCATACACTAACGGCGCAACGGGTGAGCAGGCTGATACGAAATGGGAACACACATTCCAAGTTAAATACACTGGCTTTGAATCTTGGGCTCCTTATGTTGATTACCAGATCTTGGACAAAACGTTCCGCGATCCAAACACAAGCTCTATCAAATCTGAAAACCGTATCCGTGCGGGTGTAACGTTTAACTTCTAAGCGTTATTGAATCGCGGTTTACGTCGCGACGATAAAAATTCTAAAGGCAGTGCGTATCGCACTGCCTTTTTCGTGTGGGTAGCAAAATAGTGTGCTGAAAATAGGGCGATATAACAAGCGGTTAATCCAAGCTTTTTTTAAATCGAGACGCCGCGACGGCCATCCCGACTACCGTAAAGCACGCTAACCAGAGCGAGTCTCTCCAAACATCGGTTAAATCGGCGCCGCGCAAAATGATGCCACGAATCATGCGCATAAAATGGGTGGCAGGGAGCGCTTCTGCGACCCACTGAGCCGCTGCTGGCATGGCTTCATAGGGAAACATAAAACCGGACAGCAAAATGGAGGGCAGCAAAATGAACACTGTCATTTGCATGGCTTGTAGCTGAGTCTGTGCGATGGTGGAAATGACCAGACCAAGCGTGAGGCTGGCGGCAATAAAGAGTAAACTGCCGAGCAATATTTGACTAAGAGCCCCATTGATTGGGACATTAAAAATAATGTAACCAAGTCCAAGAATAATAAAGATTTGAAGCAGTCCAATAAAGATATAGGGGACGATTTTTCCCACCATTAATTCAAGAGAATGAATAGGTGTAGTAATCAACAGCTCTAAGTTTCCGCGTTCACGTTCTCGAACGATTGCCGCACTGGTAAATAAAATCATCGTCATTGTTAAAATGACGCCGAGAAGTCCAGGAACAATATTTACAGCGGAGCGACGACTGGGGTTGTAGAGTAGCGTTGCCTCAAAGGTTTTAGCTTGATTTGGTTGATAGCCTGCAATAGAAAAAGCTTTAATCGGCATAGTTTGAAGTGAAAGTAATGCCGAGCTTATCATGGTATCAGAACCGTCGACCAGCCATTGGCCTAGTATGTCATGATGGGTAATGCGCTGTCCTAAATCGGAAGGGAGAATTAGGGCGGCACGAACCACGCCTTTTTTAATGGCGGCTTCTGCTTCAGGAACGGTTGCATAGTGGGTTTTAACCGTAACGACTTGGGTTACTTTAATCGCTTCGGTGATGATTCTTCCCGGGGCTGAACCACTTTGGTCGACAATCGCGATGGGAATGTTTCTAACATCAGTATTCATGGCAAAGCCAAAAAGCAGTAATTGAATGAGAGGGATCATGACAACCATACCAAAGGTGATTCGGTCGCGTGATAACTGACGAATTTCTTTCACCATGATGGCGCTTATTCGAGATAGGCTTTTCATTGTCTTCCCTCCCCTGTTACCGAGACAAAGACGTCTTCAAGGCTCGGTCTTGCGGGCGTCAGTTCGGCGTGCTGAAGTTCAGGAAATTGGCTACGTAGCCAACCGATAGGATCCACAACGGATTGGTTAATCAAAATGCGCAGGCGGATCCCTAACTGAGCGGCAGAACGTACCTCGGGTCTTTGCAGCACTTTTTCTTTCAAGGTACGAAGTTGGTTAGCTTTGACTTCAATGATATTGACGCCCATATTATTCATCAAAATTTCTGG
Source organism: Vibrio cionasavignyae (assembly GCF_050337155.1). NCBI lineage: Bacteria > Pseudomonadati > Pseudomonadota > Gammaproteobacteria > Vibrionales > Vibrionaceae > Vibrio > Vibrio cionasavignyae. Next base: position 31,684 of record NZ_JAKJSR010000028.1, on the reverse strand, counting down.
TTCATCATCGGCGCGCATTTCACCCGCTTCCATGATAGCGAGCCGATGGCAGCGTTCAGCCTCGTCCATGTAGTGTGTCGTGACGAGAATGGTGGTGCCTTGATCACTAAGATCAAACAGTTGCTCCCAGAATTCTCGACGATTCTCAGGATCAACCGCGGAGGTGGGTTCATCTAAAAACAGCAATTCGGGCTTGTGCATCGTGGCAGCCGCTAAGGCGAGCCGTTGTTTTTGTCCTCCACTCATGCCATTGACACGTTGTTTTTGAAGGTTCCTTAATCCATAGACCGTGAGTTGCTCATCCAGACGCTGTTTACGTTGCTGCGCAGTCATCCCAAAGATCTGCCCGATAAATTGCAAATTTTCATTTACCGTGAGGTCATCATAGAGCGAGAACTTTTGAGTCATGTAACCTATTTTGAGTCGCAGTGCTTCCGATTGTTCAGGAATACTTAAGCCTAATACTTCAATCTCTCCGGCAGTGGGTTTAAGCAGCCCAGTAAGCATGCGAATTGTGGTTGATTTACCGCAGCCATTGGGGCCGAGAAAACCATAGATACTGCCCTTTGGTATTGATAGGTTAATGTTATTGATAGCCGTGAAGTGGCCAAATTTTTTCACCATGTTTTGCGCCGAAACCGCGAGTTCAGACATTTATTTCAACCCTTCTAAATCAACTTGAGCAGGGACACCACTTGGTAGAAGCTCAGCTTGGCTGCCAAGGTCAACTTCCGCGAGGTACATCAAGCGCGATCGTTCATCTTCCGTCAGCGCATAGTAAGGCGTAAAGGAAGGTTCCGAGGCAACCCAGCGAACCTTGCCGATCAGTGCTTCTTCGATCCCGTCAACATAAACGTTGACCTCAAGACCGGGAATAAAGTTAACTCGAACGGAAGCCGGAACATAGACTCGTGCGTAGGGAATACGGTCAGCGAGAACCACGGCAACAAATGCCCCAACAGGGACGCGTTCGCCAAGGTTGTAGGGAAGGTTATCTAGTACGCCATTACGGGTTGCAGTAATGGTCAGTTCGTCAAGTTGTTGAGTTTGTAGCGCCACTTCTGCATTGGCTGCGGCTAAGGCAGCTTCTGCTTGAGTAATGTCTTCTGGGCGAGTCCCTGCTGTAAGTTTAGAAAACTCTTCTTGGCTGGAGTTCAGCTCTGCCCTTGCTGCATCGCGGTTCGCGACGGCTTGATCTTTTTGTGATTGGCTTGCGAGTTTTTTACGTACCAGTTCTGATGCCCGAGAATAGTTTTGTTGCGCTTCCGTCAAACGTGCTTGTGCCATGTCCACTTTTGCTTGGGCGGCGGCAATGTCTTCGGGTCGTTCTCCATTGGTTAAGCGAAGTAAGTAGGCACTCGCTTTAGCTTGCTCGGCGATAGCATGAGCAAGGATGGCTTCTTGGCGTTTTGTATCCAGTTTGACAAGCACATCCCCAGTGGTGACGAGACTGCCTTCGCGAATGGGCAGTTCACGGATAATCTCACTGGCAGTAGCAGAAAAGGTGATTCTATCTCGCTCAAGCGTGCCTAGTGCTTTGTTTTTTTCTTCAGATTGGCAGCCCAGTAGCGCGAATATCAATGGCAAGATGACGAGAAATAACCGTTTCATATTAAGACCTTCTTGTGTCGTTATACTATCAATATTAGAAGCCTTCTTGCTGTTTTCTAGCTAATTTTCATGAAGTTATGATGTGAGGCTGATTTTTAATTAATCATTTACGGACGGTGATGACAGAGGGTGTACAGCCGATTGAATCTGAAACGGATGGATGTATTGTCCAATAACAGAGGGTGTTGAGGCTTACCCCTGTTATCTAAATGGAGGGGAGGGCGGTTCATTTGGCTAGGATATTAAGGCTAACTTATTATTTTCATTAATTATTTGACACCAAGTCACGTCCTGACATTTCCCAATTTCTTTAGACTAGTACCAAGCAACACGATTGCGTAAATTAATGGCCAATGTCACCGCTAGGCGTGACATCGCACGCTGTGGTCGTGCCTCCTTTAGCCTTGTTATTCTCAGTCATGGAAAAGATAGACTCGTACATGAAAGACCAGCTAACCATATCAATTTCAACCATTAATGGCTCAACGCATTGGCAATTGAGTAAACGGATGCGGCGCAGCCTTAAAAGTTTAGCCAGTGTCACCGCAGTTGGCGTAGTGTCTGCGTTGCTCCTCATTTGGCATTTGTACAATAGTGTCGATGATGCGCAATTGAAACAGGCAGAATTGACTAATGAATCTCAGAGCATGGAAAATGAACTGGTTAATCTGCAGCAGTTAAAACAGGCCTTAGAGCAAGATCTATCCGAACGTGAGGATAGGATTACCCATGTTTCCGAGCGGCTATCTGAGTTGGAAAATGTGCTCGGTGTTGCCCAAGATGGCAGCGTGCATGAACTGGATTCTCGCTTAGACACGGCAGCGATTCATTCAAATGTGCGTATGACAATGTTGACGCAAATACCGAGCGGTTCCCCTGTGGGGAAGCAGCGTATTTCCTCGCAGTTTGGTAAGCGAATTCATCCCGTATCTAAAAAAGCTAAGATGCATCGGGGACTGGATTTTGCAGTGAATACGGGAACAAAAATCTATGCGCCTGCTGACGGTGTGGTTGAGGTTACAAGGAAAAGTCGTAAAGGCTCAGGCAACTTCTTGCGCCTCCAGCACGCATTTGGCTTTTCTAGTTCCTATTCGCACCTGAAAAGCTTTAAGGTCAAAAATGGTCAGTTTGTCCATAAAGGTGAATTGATTGCACTTTCAGGAAATAGCGGATTGTCTTCTGGTCCGCATCTTCATTACGAAGTGAGGTTTGTGGGCAGAGCGTTAAACCCAAAACCATTTGTGGATTGGGGAGTGAATGAATTTGAAGAAATCTTTGAAAAAGAACGAGGAATACGATGGGAATCTTTAGTAAAAACAGTGGAACAACGAGCCGCGCAACAACTACAACTCTCATTGCCAAAGGCTGTACTATTAGCGGAAAACTCAAACTAGAAAATGATATTCAGGTTGATGGTTTCTTAGAGGGGCAAGTCAATGTCGAAGGTGCCATTATCATCGCAGAGTCTGGGCGAGTGAAAGGCGAGGTCTTTGCTAAACATATTATTATCAATGGGTTGTTTGAAGGGGATTGCCACGCTGACCATATTCAGATTTTGTCCAATGGAAGAGTAAAGGGAAAAGTATGGAGTAACAATCTTAGTATTGATCCAGGGGGAAAATTTTTTGGTGAAACGGCTGAGCTTCCCAATAGTGATGTTGTCGATCTTGGTACAAAGAAAATCACGGATGCACCGAAGCCTAGTAAAAGCGACAATGTTAAAACAGCGTAGCGTCCCATTTTGTTTGCGGGTAATACATTTTTATGACTGGCTATAGTTAATTTGTATACTGGATATAGTTAACTTGTATTGTCGGTAAATACTGGTGATGTGATCGGCGCCACTTAGTTAGCTTGATGTAAATCAAGCAACCGGATGTATTACCAAAAAGAGTGATGTCAATCGAATTAAATCACATTAGATTTATGGCATGAGTTAAACGTATAGCTCGCTTGTATGGGTGGGCTTGGTTGAGGCAAATGCGATGTCACGTTCGAAAACCTCGGAAAGTCGCCGACGATTTCTAAGAGATGCCACCAGAACCGCAGTCGGTGTTGGCGCTGCCGCTACATTACTGGGTTTACAGTCTAAACAAGGTCAAGCAAAAACAAGCGGGGGCGTGCCTATCCGCCCACCAGGTGCGCTGGAAGGCAATAGGTTTGATGAAGCCTGCTTACGCTGCGGCTTGTGCGTTCAAGCATGCCCTTATGATACGCTTAAATTAGCGACCTTACTGTCGCCTGTTGCCTCAGGCACCCCTTACTTTACTGCAAGAGATATCCCTTGTGAGATGTGTGATGACATTCCTTGTGTTGTTGCATGCCCGAGCGGTGCGCTCGATCATGCGTTGACCAATATTGATGACTCTCGAATGGGGCTCGCAGTATTGATAGATCACGAAGAGTGTTTGAATTGGCAAGGTCTTCGCTGTGATGTGTGTTATCGGGTGTGCCCTCTGATTGATGAGGCAATAACACTTGAGCCGATACGCAATCAGCGTACGGGCTACCATGCAAAGTTTATCCCCACAGTACATTCAGACGCGTGTACCGGATGTGGTAAGTGCGAGCAAGCTTGTATTACGGAAGTTCCAGTGATCAAAGTAGTACCGATCGAACTCGCGAAAGGTCATATGGGGGATCATTATCAGCTTGGTTGGGAAGAGAATGTCGAGCTTCGTGATGGTACGTTCCCTGAAACACCAGACATTGCGCCAAGTGAGCATATTCGCATCAATGATGGGAGAAAATAAGCATGGCTAAAAATCTCGCAAAAGATGCCGGTAAAGACGCAGTTCGTGAACTGGGCTGGTGGAAAGCGCATCGCTTTTTATTGCTAAGGCGTGTCTGTCAGTTGTCTATTATTGCCCTCTTTATGATTGGCCCTACATGGGGTGTGCTGAAAGGTAACCTCTCGTCGAGCCTGCTATTTGATACCATCCCGCTAAGCGATCCATTATTAGTCCTGCAAACTCTAGCAACCGGGCATTGGCCGGAAGTGAATGCCTTAATAGGCGTGGCTATTGTCGTTGTGTTTTATATGGTCATTGCGCCAAGAGCGTTTTGTGCATGGGTTTGTCCGTTAAATTTGGTGACGGATTTGGCGGCATGGTTAAGAAGAAAGCTAAATTTTAAAGCCAGTTATAAATGGTCAGCAAAGATTCGCTATTGGCTGATCCCCGTTATCTTACTCGGCAGTGCTGCCTCGGGTTCATTGTTATGGGCGTGGGTTGACCCGGTTGCGACGCTGCATCGCGGGCTAGTCTTTGGCATGGGGGCGGGGTGGATACTTATCGTACTAGTGTTCTTGCTAGATTTAGTGCTGGTTGAGCACGGTTGGTGTGGGCATCTTTGTCCGCTTGGCGCCACTTATGGCGTCATTGGTCGTAAGAGTGTGATTCGCATAAAAGCAACGCATCGAGAAGCGTGCACCAAGTGCATGGACTGTTACAACGTCTGCCCTGAACCAGAGGTGCTTAGACAGCCCCTTAAGGAAGGCGATCGCCGTGTGATGAGTCAGGACTGTATCAGTTGTGGGCGCTGTATTGATGTCTGTGCACTCAACGTGTTGGAGTTCAAGGTCAAACCTAAAGCTGATTAACCGTATCACGGTATCAGACACCTACCCGGCAAGAGCCGATGGGCACTATTCGTGTCGGGTAGTATTTGCTCCTGCCTTAGATAGTCTATTACCCATAATTAATTTATTGCCAATTGATGGGTTTCATATGGCAATGACGGTCTGGTGAAAAGACAATTAACCAGGCACTTTCTTCCCAGTTAACATAGGTATTATCAATCGCTTGATAATTAGTCGATTGAACATTAAGGCATTGAATACTTGGCTGTCCTTCTCTTTTCAATTCTAGTGTTAAACTTCCTGCGTGCTTTGGCACAGTCAGTGGTTGTGACAGTGTTTTTCCTTCAAGCCCTTGGATGATTTGAGTGCCATTGAGATAAAGGTCCGATGCAGTGTGTTGATTAGGCGTAGACGCATCGATGACAAATACGGGTACCGTCTGTTCAGATTGAGTCACAACCGGTCTTTGGACGGTATACAGTGAATAGTTATTAGTGCTGCTATCGCCAAAAGCAAAGACCCAATAAGGTTGTTCTGCGTCGGCAATAATTTGCGTGCTTGCTTTCACGAGTTGTGTATTGCGGTCAAGCAGTGCAATGGTGATTTCTTGATTGTTTAACGTATCAAAATAGTAAGAAATCGTTGAGCGCGCACTGCTACTAAACAATATGTGTGGTTCAGTTAGGGTTTGCTGGTGGTTTTCATTGCTGTAGGCAACGACATGCGCTACTGAAAAGTCACTTCCGCCATAGACATAATCAAAGACATGCAGATCTTGTCGCACCTTGAATCCATCAATGTCAGGTGTCACGTTGACTCCGCCGTCACTGCTTCCACCGCCACAGCCATAAAGAAATAGGCTAGTGGTAAGCAGTACAAAAATGTCGAATGAGCGAAAATTATGCATAGTGTTGTTCTCGAGTTAATAAAAGGTAAAAGCAAGGTGAGGCAAAAGCGTGGTCATTTAGTGAGAAAAAGATCGCGGCTTTTGATATATAAAGCCATCCTTGGGCATCGAAATGGTTTGAGGATATGTCGCCATCTTGGTTTTGGGCTGTTCGCAGTAACGGAATAATGGCTGGTCATATAATCTAATGTCTCTTCAATCACTTGATCCCATTGCGAGTCAAATGCAGTGGTAAGTTGGCTAGATTTAGGGGACGTAGACCAGATCTTATTGCTGATTTGTGGACAAATATAAATATTGCCCACTTCATCAACAATGACTTCCCCTTTTAATTGGTTATCCCGAAATTTTTTATTTACGTCATCTTGTGCATCGGTCTTAATTTCGATTGAATAGATATATGGCATGTTATTTTCCTATGGTTATACGCAGCCCTCAGGTGTCATCCTGATAGGCGTCTTTAATGTCATTTAGTGATTAGAGAAAGTGGCGAGGGTCTCTAATACTTAGGTCAATACCATCCAGTTGGTTTGATAATTGCGAAACATCATTAATGATGATCTTACTTCGATTAAGCTCGACAAGGTGCTCTCGTTCAAGTTGTTTCATGACTTCATTGACCCGTTGCCTAGCAATCCCCGTCATTTCACTGAGCTGCTGTTGCGAGAGCGCTATTTCATTGCAGGTTCGATGTTTGTCTAAGTGCGCCAAAATTTCTAGGATCTGATAGACCACTCTAATGTTAAGGGTTTCACTGTTTATAAGTTGGCTTTGCAGCCATTTCGCTCGTGATTCAAAGGTGAGCGAATAAAACCATTTGTATATTTCATGACTACTGTGGGCAATATTTCTTAATTGTTCATTATTAAAGTTCACCACTGTGCATGGTTCTATTTCAATAAAAACAAATGACGACAACGACGATGTACTATCAATATAGTTTCCAAACCAACCACCTTTTCCGATAATAATACAGTTTGCGGTTTTTAAGTTTGGTGTTTGAATACATACCGCCAATGTGCCTTGTTCAAGAAAGTTAACGCCTTGATTAATGAGGCGAGAGTTATCTAAATCCCGCTCTACAACCTGTTTTCGCTTAGCAAGTGTGACTAATTGTTGTTTTAAAGCCGAGGAAAGCTCCGTCGTCCACCTTAGGTTTTGACTGTCTACATTGTCGGTCATGCTTTCCTCACCACTATTCATCAACGCTGTTTTCTCTATCACAATCTACCATCGCTAGTGGCTGATTTATAACGAAGTATACTGCTCTACATTGAAGTATAGTCTCCTTGTATTCGCTTCGCTTACGTTGTCGAGGTTTTGTACTCATGCCTTGATGTTGCAAGTAGTATAAAAGCAACCTAGTACAAGAAATATCCGTTAGCGGACACTTCTCAATAACAATGAGAAAATAGCCCGAAGGGGGTAGTTTCTGGCTCCTGGAGTAACCAGTTTTAGTACTTAGTACTTAGTACTTAGTACTTAGTAGTAGGTAGTAAGAAGTAAGAAGTAAGCGGCTTAAGTTAGGAGCTCGCGACCAAAGAACCAAAAGCGTGGAAAGCGCAGGATATGAAAGAGTTGGGCGTAAAGTTAAGCAGTGTGGACGTGAACCTACAATTAAAGCATGACATTGTTTTGCCGTGGATTAGCCTCCAATTCGACCGCTGTGGGTAGAAGGTCGAAAAGGAGAGGAAAAATGCTAGTTCGCAATATCGAGTTGGTTATCTTTCACGCCATTCGTTCTAAACCAGCCAGCAATGCTAAATCGCTCACGGTGAGTAGGAAGAACTTCATGCGGAAATTGCTCTGAGAAGAAAACCAGTAAACGTCCGGATTTTGGCGTAATGCGAGTGAGCTCGTTGTCATCAAGATCGTAAACGACTAAGTCACCACCATCTTCTTTTGACCATTCATCATTCATATAAAATACGGTCGTGAGACGACGGTTTTCATTGTCACGAAAGCAGTCTAAATGTTTTTGATAAAAGTCGCCTTTTTCATATTTAGCGAAATGCGCTTCGTATTCAAACAAGCCGAGAAAGAAGTTTTGATTGGCGGCTTGGCGGATAATTTCCATCTTGCTTAAAAATTGTTGTACAGGCTCGCCAAGATCCTTGGATAGCCAACAGATCTTATCACTGCGAATCGCGCTTTCTCGCACTTCTTCATCGTTTCGGCCAATACAGGCTTTTTTCCAGTTTTCAGGCAAACACGCTTTCAGTGCGTCTACTTGCTCTGGAGAGAGAAAGTCATCCCAGATGTAATAACCTTGGGAGTTTAAGGTGTCGATAAGCTTTTGCATGATTGGCGCCGTGGTTGTCAGAAACAGGAGGGCGCTTTATAGAGAAAACTAAGACTGCTATCAATTCAGGTTTGTTATCGTCACGGTAGAAGAGAGTGATAGCCCCCTTGATAATGGCATCAAGGGGGAGAGGGGCTTTATAGTCTCATATTGATTATAGAGCCCCGATCTACATAGGGTGAAGCTCTAGAAATCGATACGATATACCGAGGTCGTGCCACTCACTTCGTTGCCAACGGCAATAAAGTGCTGACCTTGGCGAGTGAAGTATTTAATGGATTCTGGACCTAAATCACCAGCTTTTGGGTTATAGACCTCATTGTCACAGTCACCGTCGTCTACTTCGGTGCACACTGGTTCGTCGAAGTGGCGATTATTGACGTACTTTAGAAACTTAGCTTGAGCGGGCTCAGTGACATCGTACACCATGATGCCTCCGTGACGTTCTAAACCAATGAACGCGTATGCGCGGCCATTGATTGTCGCGACGTCTATGGCTTCAGGTTCCACCCCTTTATCATCACTGCGGTCGTCGGCAGAGTGATTGTTGTCATTCGTGCTGTTGAAGTGGGCTTTCTCTTGGCTTAGGACAACGGTCGCAAATTCGTCACCGCTGTCGAATACTCGTTCCCCTGCATCACTCCAAATAGAAAATGAACGTGCGCCAAACGCTTGGACATTATCGCTAGCAGCTAGCTCGCCTTCAGACGTAATCACTTTTAAGCGTGCAAGCTGGGTGTTGTCCTTGAGTGCGCTGGCGAGCGGGTGATCGGCCGCCACATTAAGTTTTTTGCCGCGGACTTCATCACTATAAGCGATACAAAAGTCTTTGTTATTGGCATAGTCACTGACACTTTGGTCTTCGTCGCCATCCCACTGATAACCTAATTGGTCACATTGTTTTTGAGTCGTGTCGAATCCGTATTCACGTCCATCCCCTTCGTTGGCTGTCACAATATACGTTGAGCCATTAATGGTGTAGCTGGCGATACTGTCTGGCATGTAAAGCCCTTCGAGCATGGCGTAGTGCTGTAAGTTACCGACGATTTTATCTTTGTTGGAAGCATCAAGTTTCGCGCTTTGCCATGATTTGCCACCTAATCCGTAGATAGCGTCGATAGTGGCAGAGCTAACATCGATCGCACCAAGGGCGTTATTCTCTTGTAAGGCGACAAAGATCTTTCCATTGTCGGTAAACGTTAGGTACTCAGGTTCTAAGTCTTGTGCAACGGTGGCTTTAGGGTGCCCAATACGGGTGTTAGCGTCGAGCTCAGAATGACGGCTACTCCCCTTATTGAAATCTCTAAAATCGATTTGAGTGACGACAGCATCCATCGGGCCAGAATTAAGATCCACCAACGTTACCGAGCCTTCGGGGTCGATAGAGTAATCGGCGTTAGGCTCCCCTTCATTCGCTGCCGCAATATAACGACCATCTTTGGAGAAACTGACCATATCTGGGAGTGCGCCAGCTGAATAGGTTGTGATGAGTGCAAGCGTATCGGAGCGGTACAGGGCGATAATACCATTCTCTTGTTTGTTCGCATTCTCTATAGCGACAGCCACTAAGCCTTGATGTGCTGAGACACTATTTGCAGCACCAATAGAGACACCAGATTGATTGGCGGCAGATTGAAGATCGATGACACCCGTTGATTCAGGCAGGCTTTGTTCATTAAGTGATAACACATCTATTTTTTTCGCTTGGGCGTTTACGACATAGAGTTTATCGGTACAAGAATCGTAACTGACAATTTCCGCCGCTGATGTCGCAAACGGGGCGTTTGCGATGGATGTACCGATTAATGATAACCCGCTGAATGTCGCTTCAGTTTCGGTAGGGGTTTGCTGCTCTTGACACTGAATGTTGAAGCTGTTGATTGCGTTAAAACCTGCAGTAGACTGATGATTTTCTGAAGGCTTTGAGCAGCCTGACATAGCGGTAATCGCGACGGTAAGCGCAGTGAGTTTAAGGTAGTGACGATTCATGTTTCCTCCGTGAATAATGCAACTTTGGATAACGCTCATAAACAAAAACAGAGCGCTCGATGACCATAAACATATTTTGTTACGCTTTGGTGACTTTTACGGAAAACAATGAAGCCCCTCCCGGAGAAAGGGAGTGACAGAATGCTCAATTACTTAATTTATCGAGTGATAAGCGGAAATTAGCTCGGTAGGAGTGCGCGTCAACACTCCTACCGTCATCGAAGAGGCTATGCGATTAACGACGTAAATCGTGGCAGGCTTTGTGCGAAGCGTTGGTGTACATCTAGGTAGGTTTGTATATAGACTTCGTCAATGGTATCGGGGCAAGGAAAGCTGCTAGAAAAGTCCATGTGTTTGCGGTCAATAGACAACTTTGCAGCCTCGATGATATGCGCAATGAACATGCGAGGATCTTCAAGTCCAATGGAGATTCGCATGGTCGTAGGCTTTATTCCAGATTCAGCCAGCGCTTCGTCGCTGAGCTCAGAGTGCGTGGTGAGGGCAGGGCACAGCGCAACGGTATTGGTTTGTCCTAAACTAACCTGCATCCCAATAGCGGGTTCAAGCATGTCGAAGAACTGTTTAAATACGTCACGATTGATTGGGGCACGATTACCGTTTCCTTCCATATCAATCGTAAACAGTGCGGCAGGCAAGCCTAGGTACATATTGTTTTGGCAGTGCTCATAATTGTCACTGTCAGGAAGGGCTGGGCATGAGACGTTGATGTCGGGGTGCCTATCAAATAACTTGGCTAACGTTAACGTGTTAATCGTCTTTTGAATGACTCTCATCTCATAGGTTTTCATGCCGTTGAGTACTTCAAAGGCTTTATCGGCATCAAGAAATGCCCCCTTAATGTAGTAGACGTTCCAAAATAAGGTTTCGTTCCAAGGAATAATCACCTCTTCGCCATTAGGCTTAGTGAACGGAATGTCCTCACCTTTTGGTGCAAACATGGTTTCATTGCGTCCGATGACAACACCTGCTGTCGTGGTACCTGAGCCAGCCAACTCTTTCGTGTACGAGTGGATAACAAAGTCAGGGCGCTCCATGACATCATCGCGCTTTAATACCGGGTGCAGCAGAGGGGTTCCAACGGTTGAATCGACAATGACGTCCCATCCTCTTTGGTGGGATTCATAGCTGATTGCGGCTACGTCTAAGACGTAGCCGTGCGGATTACACGGAGACTCCAAATAGACGTAGATTTTTTTCCCGTTGGCTAAGCGGTCTGCGTATTTCTCCGCGAGGTCATCTAGGCGAGTTGCGAAATCATCGCCCCCGTAACCATCTACCCATTCGACGGCAATATTGAGGTTTGAAGACTTGCCAAACCAATCTTCTAGTAGCTGATAAGATCCGCCATAAATATTGCGTGATGAGAGCACAATGTCTTCGTAGCCAAGTAAGTGACTAAATAAGCCATCGATGGCGGCCATTCCTGAGTTAAAGTTCCAAGCTAGGTATTCGTTCGCTCGTTCGCCCGCTTCAATATCAACCATATGATTGGCTAACGCGATAGACGTTGGGTTGAGTAAACGCGAGTAAATGTCGTGTAATGGCTCTTTACCATTGAAGGCGTCTTCAATCCATTCAGTACAAGCAAATAAGTAGGTTGCCGTGCGAGTGATGACTGGGCTTGCGGAGAATATCGCTGAGACATTGTCGAATATAGGGTAGGCACCTTTCGACGCAAAATGACCATTGTTGGTGGCAATAGATTGGTACGTGGAGCGCATAGGGTTTTGTAAATTATCGAGAATTTTTGCAATCTGAAAAGATAGGAAGCGCTTGGCATTAAACCACGCAATACGGTCACTCTTATCGAGCTCTGATAATCCATCTATCGTCAGCGCCCATAAGTCATGAGTTTTATTGTTTGCTTGATAGAGCGTGGTCGCGAGTTCGACCAGAGTCGTGCCATATTCACTGTTTGGGTCAATGCCAAAATGTTTAGCTTGCTCAATGGCAAGTGTTTGCGCTTTCTCATGCTTAGTGGTTTTTCTTAGGGGGCTAAGTTGGGTTGCGATGTTCATGTCTGGTTCCTTTTGACTGTTCTCCTTAAAGTCTAGAAATTCTCAGTGGCGAATGATTGCGAGTTTCCACTCTTAGTACTAATGTTAAGCAATATTATTGCGTATGAGCGGTAAAGATTGATGGATAATTGCGAGAATGGTCATGGATGATATAGATAAGCGAATTTTGAGTGAGCTGCAGAGTAATGCACGGCTGTCTAATCAAGAGCTTGCTGATAGAGTATCGTTGTCACCTTCCCCTTGTTTACGTCGTGTCAGGGCATTAGAAAAGCGCGGTATAATTAACGGTTATCATGCCAGCGTCGACCAAGAAGCGTGCGGGTTGCCTATTACGGTGTTTGTGTTGGTAAAATTAGAAAAGCCGACGCAGGAACAGATGCGGCATTTTGAGCAACATGTGGCGCAGCTCGATGAGGTGTTGGAGTGCTTTTTGATGACGGGAAACCACGATTATCTACTTCATGTCGTGAGTGGTTCTTTAAAAACCTACGAACAATTTATTCGTAGAGAGCTAACGAGACTGCCTAACATCGCAGCCATAGAATCCAGTTTTGCGTTTGGTCAGGTGAAGCGTAAAACGAAGCTGCCCATATAGCTTAAACACCATCAAACTTTAGCTCCATCAAACTTAAGCACCATCACTCTGCTTCATCGTTGGTTTTGAGTGCCTGACACCCAAAACCAGCGATGTTATTTCGTTAGTCGATGACTATTGGCCGATCACCATTTGTCCCAGTACATAGCCTGCGCAACATGCCGAAACCACACCGATAAGCCCGACACTCATGAATGAGTGGTTAAAATACCATTTGCCAATTTTCGTCGTGCCAGATGAGTCAAAATTCACCGTAGCAATATCGGAAGGGTAGTTGGGGATAAAGAAGTAGCCGTAGACAGCAGGCATTAAACCAATCAGTAGTGCGGGTTCAAGCCCTAGCCCTAAGCCAACAGGTAGCATCATACGTGCCGTTGCTGCTTGGGAGTTGACGACAACAGAAACCGTAAATAGCGCAAGCGCAAACGTCCACGGGTAGTCCGTGACCATACCAACAATCCCCGATTTAAATTGTGGCATCGCGTATTGGAAATACGTATCAGACATCCAAGCAATACCAAAAATGGCAATCGCTGCGACCATACCAGACTTAAACACAACGCCGTTAGGGACTAAACGTGGGTCGGTATTTGTGGCAAGGAGGATAATGCCACCAAAACAGAGCATCATCATCTGAATGATCACAGCCATGCTTATGGGTTTACCCCCGTCTGTAATGGTGCGAATCTCAGGTACCATCGCAATTATCACGATCACAACGATTGATAGCAAAAAGATCAATACCGAGTTTCTTGCAGAACTTGGGAGGACTTCATCAAGCGATGTAGCCGTGGTATTTAGGATGCGCTCGCGCCACTCTGGATCTTTTAAGCGTGATTGATACTCAGGATCATCATCAAGCTCCTTGCCGCGTTTCATGCTGTATAACGACATGAGCAAGGTACCAAATAAGGTAGCAGGAACGGTCACCATTAAAATAGACAGTAAGGTAATATTGGTTTGGATTTGTGAAAGCTGCGCGAGGTAATAGACAACGGCGGCAGAAATTGGCGACGCGGTGATGGCAATCTGAGAGGCGACGGAAGAAGCCGCCATTGGTCGCTCTGGACGGATGCCATTTTTAAGTGCGACATCACCAATAATAGGCATAATGGAATAAACCGCGTGCCCAGTACCAAGTAAAAACGTCATAGTGTAAGTCACAAATGGCGCAATGAGAGTGACACGCTTTGGGTTTTTACGTAGCAGTCGTTCGGCGACTTGAAGCATGTATTTTAAACCGCCAGCGGCTTCTAAAATAGACGCGCAGGTAACCACTGCTAAGATAATTAACATCACGGTGACAGGAGGAGACGTCGGTGGCATCTTGAAGATGAACACCTCAATGGTTAAGCCTATACCGGATACAACACCAAGACCAATCCCACCTTTCCTCGAGCCAATATAGAGCATGAGAAGCAGGAACAGAAACTCGAGATACAACATCACTATTTCCTTATTTACATTTTGTAACAGTAAGGTAATTATCCATTATTAATGTATGGATATTTGAATGGAAGATCACATAACGTCTTGAACTTATGTTGGAAATTTAATTCTATAAGATGCGTCACTCTATAGGTGAGATTCGTGAATGAGGTGTAAATTAACTGTGATTAATGGGCAGGGATTAGGTTGCAATAGTGAAAACCATTACACCGAAAGAAAACCACGACGTTGAATAGTGAGTGTTTCATCACGAATATTGGACAGCAAATGTTCGGTTATTTATCGTTATTTAGCGCTGTCCATTACGTTTGATTTGGCGGGAATAACTGAGCCGATGTAATGAATTCTCCAAAGGTTTCGCACCAAACAATGGCGGTGGTGTAGTGGGTTAAATCGGTATTCTCGGGCAGAGAAAGTAGGAAGCGATCGAAGGTTTTGATGTCCCCAATATTGAGCATCGTTGCTTTATTGGCATTGAAGTCACTTTCAGTTTCCACATAAGTCGGTGATAAATACAGTTTGTAATCTGGACCCGGGGCGAGTTCACCGATAAACATAACGCTGTTGTGGGTGACCGTAACTTTACCTTCCCCCCAGTGGAAGAAGTCGCTGTCCTCACGGTCTTTAGAGAACTCACCGACCATGATTACTTGCTCAGTCGGTAACGTCGCCGTGTTGAACTCGGGGGAGTCCGGCTGTATCAAAATAGGCAGAACGTAAATACCCAGCATGAATCCAGCGAATAATGCCGCTAAATGGGTACACAGTAATATCACTCGCTTCAAAATTGTTCTCCGACTGGTGTTTCTTTTATTGTTTCGAACGGGCTTTCTATTTTTATCGATGATGCCCTAGCTATCGATAATGCCTTACTGAAGGTGGATAACTTAACCATAGAACATTTCAATGCAGAGCCTCAAACAAATTCGTTTCTATTGCTATGTCGGTCGCATTCAATTGGCTAGCAACGGTTCAAATCGTTGTTATTGGTACTGGTGATTCTGAATGGCATTTCGAATCAACTGACGAGTGGCTTTATGTTGATCGTCATTGAGGAAGCGGCGGTGATAGATCATTCGAAATTGAACGTCTCTTAACTGAATCGGTATATCGATAACCTTGAGGTTAAGTAGTGGCGCCATATGTTTAGCAAGGGAGACGGTGGATGCTCCGATTAAATCTGTCGTCGCAGCAAGCGATAACATACTCGACAGGGAGCCTGTCTGCGCTTTGATTCGTCGGGGTGGCATGGCTCTTTCCGCTAGGAATTCAAGCATGACCACGTCATTTCTGCGAATGTTAAGTGCAATGTGTTCCAATTTAAAATACTGCTCAAACGTCAAACTGTCGCCAATACTCGGATGATCGTTACGACAAACACAAACAACAGGTTCACTGAATATGTCTTCTACAACATGAGAATGACTTCGGCTGGTGGCAACATCGATAACCAAGTCGACTTTTTGTGAGTCAATATCGGCTAAAAGTTGTGACTCACTAAGCGGGGGCTCTTGAAAAGAAAGGCCCTTAATTTCACAAACTAAGTGCATCAGACTTTCGCTACAATAGACTTTGGTAATGTCTTGGCTTTGCTCGATAGTTTCGAGTACCGCTAGAGGGCCGGCTATTTTATTGGCAAGTGCTACTGCAGCGCCTGTTGGAGCAATACTGCGGCCAGAGCGCACAAACAGTGCTTTGCCCACCACGGCTTCTAGCCTTTTTAATGCTGCACTCACGGCTGGCTGAGTGATCTCCAGAGCATCGGCCGCACGTGTAATCGAGCCGTGTTTGTATATCGCTTGAAATGTGATGAGTAGATTAAGATCCATACGGTGTTGCACTCCATGAGTTTTTCTAGGCTTATCACGAACGATGGTACTATCTGTCGTAGTGTTGAGATCGTAGCTTATTCATTAATATATCAAGGTTAATTTTAGGTCAAGGGGAGAGGGCGTGTGGTGACGGTGAATAGTGAGTCGAACAGAGTGATATTCAATCCTTAGAATATCAGTACTTTACGTTTGTTATTTCCCATCATACCTTCGTTACCTATTTCTACTGACTGTTAATGGCATGACACATATTAAAAGCAAAAGTTATAGGCAAAAAAAACACCTCAAAAAGTGAGGTGTTTTGAGCCCAATGTCCTGTTCCAAAACTCTGCAGAGTTCAAGTTTTTATTTGAGCTCCAATGGGTTAATCTGCTAAGGCTTTACCTGTTATGACCTAATCTTCTACAGATTAAATGGCATTTAAGTAGGCTTTTAATGCCTTTAATCGGACGGTAGCGCCACCTATGATATCCATGAAGCCGAGTTTAGAAGACGGTTTGTCTGCCGAGACCCAACCAGAGCCAGTTGCGCCAAGTGGCACGTTATAGCCTTCAGGCTCTTCAAACTCGATAACAATAGTACGTCCGTGTGAGCCGGCATTATTGCCAACGTGTTGGCGGACTTGCTGGCTAGAACCTATTGCAGAGACGGTCGCTTCACCGGTATTACTGGTGATGCTATGAACGCGTCCCCTAAAAATTTCGCCTGGATGGGAGTTGACAAAAAATTCGGCAAATTGTCCCTCTTTGATATGGCGGTATGTTTGGTCGCTAACGCGCATTTCGACAAATTTTCGGCCTGTGTCATATAAGAATAAGTTACCGGTACGAGATCCTTTGGCGATGTTAATTACGCCAACAACCCCATCAAATGGCGCTCTAACTTGATTGCGGTCATTGAGCCATTGTTTTTGGTTAATTTGTGCTCTAATGCTGTCGGCATCAGAGTGGGCGGCCATTAAGTCTGCGTTGCCTTGTTGAATTCGCGTATGCAGTTCATCACGCTCTTGTTCTGAGCTGAATTCATCCAAACTGATTAGGCGTTGGTGATTCTTTTTATCAATGATGATTTGTTCTTCAATGCTGATAATTCTATGTTCACTGGCAATGAGCCGTGAGCGTAGGCTTTTAATTTCTTCATCGGTATCTTCTGACTCTAACGTATACAGTAAGTCGCCTTTTTTAACACTTTGGTTATGGGTGACGTAAATGTCTTTAACTTGCTGCCCAAACAGTGGGCTAAGTACCGCATGAGGAGCTTTAACGGTTGTACTGTCAGTCAGATCGGCGGGAGACCAGAATCGGTGCGCAGTAAACAGTAAAAACGCCAGAAACGCACCAAAACCAACGCTTAGCACCGCGTTTCTCAATGTCCACTTGATGACACCAAGTTTAACCAGCAGCCATATAATCAGGACGTAAGGGAGCATGATCTCTTTCATTTCACTTCTTCCTTCTTATTACCGTAGATACCACTGTTGATTACTCGGCTCACTGCTTTACCAACGGCTTCCCAATCAGTAAACGCTATGATGATGGCTAGCACCCACCAAAGCTTATCGATGAACAAACCACATAGAGACAACGCAAAGACTAAGTTAGCGTGTGCACTTTGCATGTATTGACTGCGGTGTACGGCAACTTCGTGGAGCTGCCAAAGTAAATAGAGCACATAAGCAACAATGGATAAGGTGATGACAAAAATGATGCCCATGAACATTTCAGAGTTGAGTAGACCAATGATAGTCGGTTGACCATTGGCAAAATGATCGCTGGGCAGCGCTTGTCCATGTATGGTTGAAAGCAAAGAAAAGGCGTAGCTTAAGGTTAAAAAGCCACCAATAATGAGTGTCGCCTTAAGGCTGAATCTTAAGGACTTAATAATAAATGGTTTCATGCTAGGTTATCCGTGTATCGATAAGAGAGCGAAAGTAAACGGGGAGGCGAGTCACTGCTAGTTTTGTTTGCGAAGGAAACCCTTGTACGAATAAAACCCAATCATCTTTAGGAAGAATATCGGTGGTTTTGGATTTTGAAGGGTGATGTTGGTTAAATAGTCTGAGCATAGTCATTCCTATATCAGGCTATCCTTAGCGTGCATGCGAACCGTTAAACCTCTAAAAGATCATTCAATGGCTATAATCTATTGAGAAGTCCAGTTGTGGTGAATCGAGAACGGATGAGTGGCAAGCAAGTACACTGCTGGTTAACGATTCTTAGTATGAAAATATCGTATTCTATTTGCTTGCTGGAATACATTTGGTCAACTAGGGTTCTGACATCAATTTCATTTATGTATTGCGTGCGGTCATTGGTAAGTTTGAGGGTAGACTTAAGGAATTTTGTGTTGCTAAATCATTCAAACTGATTATTTGTTCACCAAACAAACGGATTTCTATGTTTTTATCTAATGAAATGCTATACAAGTAAAATATCGTCAGTTAACATTCGTTTGTTCCAGAAAATTGGAACCAAAATGATAACAGACGGAAGTTTGTACTCATTGATGCCGAGATGGTGAAATTGGTAGACACGCTAGCATGAGGTGCTAGTGCCTATGGTGTGAGGGTTCGAGTCCCTCTCTCGGCACCATTCCTTTCCTTATTTGTACACAGAGCACATAAGTACACAGACTACAATGCAGAACAACGGAATCGGTTCAAAGCACATCAGTACGTCTAGCTCAGATTCAATTCAACAATTGACTGAGGTGTCTCTTCACGCCCTTTTACACCTAGAATTCAAAAAACTTGAAGCAAAGTCTGCACATCTTGATCGTGATAAATGCAATGATTTGCTAGTTCGTTGGTTAAAACCAAAACTTAAAAGCAATAAGTACAAAGCCATTCGCAAGCAACTTAAGACGATGAGCCTACAAGCGAAGAAGTCTCAAGTTGATCTAGAAGAGGTGTTGTTGGTTGGCATTGAGGCGAAGCCTGAAGCCATGCAACCGCATTTAGATAGTTATTTGCTGCTTATTCGCGAGATTGAAAGAAAACTTGGTACGACAGCGCTACTTTCTAGTCCAAGAGACGTCGATCTTAAGCATGATGAAGATAGCTGTTTATTATGTGTGTTATCTGAAGACCTTAATGGTCACTTTGGTACTAAAAATCAGCTAGTTAGCAGTATTTCTATTCTCTTCCGTGGTACGGTTCGTGAAAAGCATTTATTCCTTGGAACTATCTATGCCAATGATGTTTTTGCTTATCAACTCCAGTATGAAGATGAAAACTTTGTACGGATTGAGCTTGAGTTAAATCATTAACGTAAAAATGTCATCAATGAGTGATTGGCTTTGCTCTGGTCGAGACTGATTGGCGCGCACGTAGCTTCTAATACCCATAATTTGTATCTGAACGTATTGTCCCAAGCGTTGGGCATCGAGTGAGGGATTAACTTCACCGCAAGCTTGCGCAGCTTTGATCACTTTTTCAAACTCTCCTTCAATTCTTTGCAGCGCTTGCCTGGCACAGTTAAGTAATTCTGCGTTGTCTTCGGTAAGTTCTGCGATGGTTTTTGCCAGCATGCATAAGTGACTTGGTGCGGGTTGGTCATTAGGAATGACTGCAGCGCTGACAAAGCTCTTTAAGCCTAATAAGGGAGAAGGAGAAGCACAGACCGTGTCCGTCAGCCGCTTAATGCTTTGCTCGGCGTAATGCTCTAATGCCACTTGAAACAGCCCGTCCTTGCTGCCAAATTCCGCATAGATACTGCCAGGTCGCATATCGATTGCGTCTTGCAAGCTACGCATAGAGGTGGCGTGATAGCCTTTCTCCCAATACAACAGCATAGCATTATGTATGACTTCTTCGCGTTGGAACTTAGCCGTTTTAGCCATGTTGCACTTCTCTTATTTGAACGTATGTTCAAATTTTAGCGTGAACCTAATATGAAGTAAAGTGAGGGTGCTCGTACTAGGAGGCGGTAGAGAGAGTGTAATTTGTCTTGATTTGATGGGTCTTAGTATGAATAGAAAAAGAGCCACGATATCGCGGCTCTTTGGTGGTCTTAGTCTTTGATCATTAATAATTAAGCCGTTGCTTCGCTCTCGCCTTTGAGTGGCAGAACCACACTTTCTACTAGCTTATCAATCATTTCGTTCGTCACTAGCACGATGCCATTTTCTGAAACCGTAAAGCGAGCTTTATCTTGCTCGGCATCAAAGCCGATGATCATACCATCAGGAATCTGACAGCCCTCACCAACAATGACTTTTTGAAGTTTACAATCCATTCCTACGGTGGCGTTAGGCAGAAGGATCGAGTCAGTGACTTCTGCACGGTCTTCCACTCTTACGTCAGATGAAATGAGACTGTGTTTGATCTGCGCGCCGGAAATGATCGCGCCAGCACACAGTACAGAGTCGATAGCAAACCCACGCCGCTCTGGTTCATTGAATAAAAACTTCACACCTGGGCGCTGTACTTGGCTGGTCATGATTGGCCAGCTGGTATCGTAGAGATCAAGCTCAGGCGTTGGGGCAAGTAAATCCATAGTTGCAGCGTAGTATTCTTCTACATGACCCACATCACGCCAATAGCCGTTGGCACCAGGGTGACCTTTTTCGCTAAAAACGTAGCCTTTTAACTTACTACGGCCGATAAGGCTTGGAATGATGTTATGACCAAAGTCATGCTTGTAATTTGGATCGTTAAGCGCCTGTTTTAATTCGTTATCAAGTACATCCAGATTGAAGATATAGATACCCATAGAGATCAGAGCTTTGCTTTCATCATTTGGCATCGACGGTGGGTTACTTGGCTTTTCTACAAAATTAATAATGTCACCGTCTTGATTAAGCCCCATCACACCGAATTCTGACGCTTCCTCGATCGGTTTTTGGATACAGGCGACAGTAACGTCTGCGCCACTTTCCACATGGAAATTGACCATGCGTGAGTAGTCCATTTTGTAGATGTGATCGCCACCCAAAATTAGAATTCGTTCTGTTTGATCGTGTCGTTTAATGAGGTCTAAGTTTTGGTAAATCGCATCTGCAGTACCGCGGTACCAGTCTTCACCTACACGTTGCTGGGCAGGAATGATGTGTACTCCTTCATTTAGCGCCGAGTACGTCGATTGCCAACCAGTTTGGATATGAGTGATCAGATCTTGCGCCATATACTGCGTAAGTACACCCACTTTTCGGATACCTGAGTTGATACAGTTGGATAATGCAAAATCGATGATTTTAAACTTACCACCGAATGACACTGCTGGTTTTGCAACGCTAGAGGTGAGTTCTTTAAGCCGAGTTCCTTTTCCTCCTGCGAGGATCATAGCCGTTGTATTACGTAGTCGAGCATTGCTCGAAATATGAGAATATTGGTTTTCCTTTGGCATTGTATTACTCCTTTTATTACAAGCGCAAAGACGTGCGGGGGAGTGTAAACGTGCTTTCTTCTAGCGAGAAAGTTAGTGTTTATTTTTAGTTCACCCAATAACGTCATATAAATAGCCCCTCTATAAGAACAGAGAAACGTTATGCGATCCATGTCATATTAAATAAAGCGATTAACAAGCATTGGATCTTGGTTGTAGATCACAGAATGCCGTATCAATAGTGAAACAATTGTTGTCAACGTGTTTCAAACGTAACCGGTTTGGTGCGTTTTGTTTTGTCTAGTTATCAGTATGCACCGTATATGCACTTCGTTACATTTATATGACATCGATAGGAATCAGTAGAGAGACTTGTTTCAAACGTTGGAGTGTGAGGTAGGCGACGTTTATCGCTGGCAGCGAAACCGAGTTCTCACGGTAATAAAGAGTTGAGTTATCCGTAATAATACATAAACTTGTCGGTATTCAGAGCGTGACCGATCGCGAGCACGCTCTTTTTTGATTTAGATGATGAGTAATGAGGTTTTAGCATGTCTAAAAAAGATTATTACAGCGTGCTAGGGGTCTCGAAAGGTGCCTCCGAACAAGAAATAAAAAAAGCTTATAAACGGCTAGCAATGAAGTATCACCCGGATAAAAATCCAGGTGATGCGGCGGCAGAAGCGAGCTTTAAAGAAGTCAAGGAAGCGTATGAAATCTTGACGGATAAAGATAAGCGACGTCAATACGACCAATTTGGTCACGCGGCATTTGAAAATGGCGGGCATGGCGGACGTGGTGGTCACCATGGAGGATTCGATGACATCTTTGGTGATGCATTCCGACAGCGCGGGCAAGGTTTTGGCGGCGGTTTCGGCGGTTTTGAAGATATGTTCTCTCAAGGACGAGGGCGTCAACCTCGACCTCAGCGTGGTCAAGATAGCGAGTTTACTCTAACCGTTGACTTTGTCGACGCGATTCAAGGCGCAGATAAAGTTGTTGAGCTACCAATTAACGGTGAGCATAAAAAGATCAACGTTAAAATACCCGCGGGTATTAAAGACGGTGAAAAGATACGTTTCTCCGGTAAAGGTGGCGCGGGGTCATACGGCGCACCAGCAGGCGATCTGTTATTGATTATCGCCACCAGAGCACACGCGTTTCTTGAACGAGATGAAAATGACCTCATCTGTAATACCCCCGTCGATATGATCACAGCGGCGTTGGGTGGTGAGATTGAAGTCAACGTGCTTGATAGTCGTTTTAAACTTCGCATCCCTGCTGGGACTCAGCACGGGCGAAAATTCAAAATGACAGGGAAAGGGGTGACCAGTCGTAAAGGAGAAACAGGTAACTTGTTGGTGAGAATTCAGATCAAAGTGCCAACGGATCTGAGCGATCAACAACGTTCCTTGTTAGAACAGTTTAAAGAGACGATGCAATAGCGTGCATTCGGCGCGTTTATTCGTTTTCGCTTAATGTGTTACGTGTGATTTGATAAAGACAGCCAACTTTCGGTGGCTGTCTTTTTGTTTTTCATGACCTGCGTTATTGGCCAATAGGCGCTATGCTTATAAATTACACTAAAATTTAGGTCCCTATCTCGCCCATCATTTTTTAAGTAAAGCAGATATCGACATGCCCTTTGCATTTCACAACCAGCCAAGGAGAGAGCAATGACGATGGTGTTCAAAGCCCTTATTTTGGGATTGCTGTTTGGTTTTGTCACGAAGGAAGTGCTCGCCCAAACATCCATGTTTTTGGCCTGTTAGCCAGCGAGGGCTTTAAGACTTAATGACGAGCAGCAAAGCGATGATGCGCAAGCTGTACTGCTCTTAAGTATTACGTAAATAGGTGCTACGTAAATTGCTGTTATGTAAATGGCTGCTACGCGAGTTCAGGCTATTGAGTCGCATCAAAAGGATAGCGATCTAACCCGTTACTTACTCCATCTTCATCACTATCATTAAAGATACCGTCTACCGGGCTTGCTCCCCATTCTGCAAGTGGGCGATTAATCGCTTTGGATACCGAAATATTGTCAAAATAGATCGTTTTAGGGCTTCGAATTTCGGTATACATGCCAAATTTCATATAACCGTCGTTGCCAACCAGTAACGTTTTGCCTGCTCGATCAAGTTTCAACTCACCATTTACCCACACTTTAACATGACCATCATCTCCAAGTGATTTCTTGAAATACACACGAATATCAGTCCATGTATCTTGCGGTGCTGTACCTAGGTCTACGACGGGCTGACCACTTGAATGGTACGTAAGTGCAAATTTACCATCGTTGCTTAACCTGATCGCCGCATGAGGCCCTGAACTAAATGATTTCCACTGAGTAATGATTACGGAATATTTCGTCACAGTTTGCCATGATGCATCGGGTCGAATACTGGCACTATAAAAGGACTCCTCCCCAGGTGAGAAACGGTAAATGCTGCTCATAAACGCGGCTTCAGAGCGATAGGCTGGCGGTTCACCAAACACTTTTAGAACTCGGTTCCCCGTCCTTGCCCATGGCACGGCTTGTGTTTCGTAGTAATGGTAACTGGCTGGCTCCTTAGTGAGGGAATCGAAACTACTGGAAAAAGAAGGGGTAAGTTCTCCTGGCAATTCAGAGTGTAGGGTCCCATTCTCCCAACCCGCGGTGTAAATTGGAGCTGCATCTTCTATAGGAGTGGTACGGTTTACTTGAATATCAACAACAGCTGAAGCTGAATGGTTAAATCCATCATCAACAAAGTAACTAAATTCATCCAGACCAACAAAGCCTGTGTTAGGCGTATATAGAACGTGCTCATTTGTGACCGTTAGCGTGCCGTAACGAGGTTCGCGGTCAATGATAATTTGTAGTTCATCTTGCTCTGGATCGACATCATTACCCAATACGTCACACAACAGCTGTTTATTTTTCAGTCCATCACAGGAGTCAGGAACGACCATCGTCACTTGGTTTTCCCAGCGGTTAGGATCGAGGGGGTAGTCGTCCATGTCGTCATTGACACCATCGCCATCATCATCAAGATCTTGATTGTTGCCAATCCCATCTTGATCGGTGTCGAGCCATTCGTTGGGATCGTTTGGGAAGGCGTCTTCGGCATCGACGATACCATCTCCGTCAGAGTCTTTAGATAAAGGTGAAAGCTCAAATTGCAATTTATCGACTCGTACCGAACCATCTATCGCATGTAGTGTGAGGGTGTGCTTACCCTGTGTGAGATAGAGCGTTTGCGGTGTAGTCGGTTCAAATTCGCGAACAATTTGGGTAGTGGATAAGAAAGGTAGGTGAGCGAGAACGGTGTCACCTTCAGTGAGCTCGAGTCTTTTTGGTGTGCTGGCGGTGGAGCCTAGCCAGGCAGAAAACTCATAATATGCCCCTTCCGGTACCTCTACGGTGTAGTTCATCCATTCATTACGGGCAAACCAACCTACATGAAGATTACCGGAATGGTTTGAGATATCGATTTCGTCATTACGGTAGTTCTTACCTCCACGGTTTTCTTCTGTGGTGTCAAAGAATGCGATACCTTGACCACCCAAGTCATAATCCTCAGCTTCTATAATCGTAGGAAGCTGGTGAATGGGTAAAGCATGTTTAGACGGATCCCATGGATATACATCATCACTATCAATGATGCCGTCCCCATCGGTATCTAGTGTATTCGCGCTTACCGCGAATGATGTCGTTAAAGGGGCAAAAATCATGGCGGATCCAGCAGCAATATAAAGTAGGGAAGCAAGCCGATTTTTATTTTTTAATGGTGTCATGGCATATCCTCGTTTAATTCCAACCACGATGTACTGCACAACCAAAGGTCGCGGCAGTTCATCGCTCATTTCTAATGTGATTAGGCGGCGAAAATGTGAATTAATTGAGTGCACTCATGAACAAGGTAGTGAATTTGGTATTAATATCAAACTAATGTCATATTGATGCAGTGAATGTGTTCTGTGCAAGATGAAGTGTTTTACCGACTAAAAGATAGTTCTGTCATTAAGGTGGTGTTTATACAATATAATTATAATTGACTAATGTTATTAAAGGCTTGATGCACTATATTACTTATGTAATCAGGAGGTTATTGTTAGCTAAATGCGTTCTGTATTTAAGTTAATTATTATAAGTGCCGTCTTTGTGGTCAGATAGCTGGCAAACTCTTTGTTTGACAGGCTGTCCCTATAATATGTTGATTTTTACCGTAAACTTATAGTGTGAGTGAATAAGTTGGTGTTTTGACTTCATATTGATAATTTTGAAGCAGGATCGCACCGGATTAGCCTAGCGGTGGTTGTACCAGTTTGATATGCTATCTCTAACGTGGAGGGGCACTATGAAGTGGAAAGTGGTCGTTGCGCTAGGCGCTGTATTAACCTTGTTAGGGTGCAGTAAACCCGATGCCGAGCCAACAAAAAGTGAGCTATCAAATCATCAAAGCCAACAGGTCGTCATTGTTCATGGCTTAGGCCGTAGTGCTTGGTCAATGCAGACGATGTCAGATCTGGTTTCAAAACAAGGTTATCAAGTGTGTGTGGTCGACTACCCAACGCTCCGCCGATCAATCGATGAGACTTTGCAACAAAGTGCTAGCGCGATTTCAGATTGTATTACGCAATTTGAGCAAGCAGACTTTGTTCATACTAATCAATCAAAAACGCATTTTGTTGGTCACTCGTTAGGTGGGCTTATGATTCGCTCGTATTTAGCTAATCACCCCGACTTTGTCTCATCTAAAGAGATGGGAGAGGTGGTGTTTTTAGGCACACCTAATCATGGTAGCGATGTCGCCGACTTTTTTGTGGACAATGGTTTGTTGTCATTGTTAGGTGAAACGGCCACGTCATTGACCACGGATCCAAACAGCTTTCCAAATAGCCTGCCACAGCCTAACTATGAATTTGGTGTCATTGCAGGGACACAGAGTTATCCCGTTTTTAGTGGTATGTTTGATAATTCTAATGATGGGCTAGTGTCAGTTGAGTCGACCAAACTGGAAGGCATGAAAGATTTTGTTGAAGTGGACATTAAACACGACAAGCTAAGACGAGATCCTTACGTGACACGCCTTATCTTAAGCTTTATCTCAACCGGAACGTTTGACGCTTCTTAAAGGTCACAATATTGCTCCGCTTAATCAGTAAATCATGAGGGGAGTTAAACTCCCCTTTGTGTTCATGAAGATAATTCACTGTGATAGCTGAATGAAATTGATATAACTAAAGTACCCCAAGGAAGAGGGAGTACGACATGGAGTTATTGATAAAACTGGAATACATTGCCTTGCAAATCTGGGCAATATTTTTGATAAAAGCGCTACTGTTTGGTTAGCGTGGTATAAGTAGCGTTTGAGTATCCTATTTTGGGTTCTCATTCGATACGGCGCTACCTATTTCCCCCCTCGGCTCTATGTCTTATAAATGCCACTCTACTGGATAGGCTGTACTTGGTTTTGCCCCGAAATCGCTTAGATCAAATACTCTATAAAATTTCGTAACGTGCGTTTTCCCTACCAAAACTAATCCGATTTAGAGAGGCATATAATCACCTCATATACTAGACAGCATTGTGAAATAATATGTGATGAAATTTTTTCGCTTGCTTTGCGCTGACTAAAACGCTGCTCACAATTAAATTTAATTATTTTATTTCAGCGCTTTAGGTGGTAAGTTTTCGCCTTTATTTGTTTGATTTATAGGTTTATCTTGTGCGGTATTTTTCTATTTTCCCTATAATTGCAGCGCTTGCTGGTAGTCCAAGTTTAGCTGCCGATCCACTATCAGAATTTCAAAATGAATTACAACAGCCGAAGCTTAGTGCTGAGCAGCGACTTGCGCTGGCTGAATCTATCACCAAGCATACCGCTTGGAGTGCAGGGGCATTGGCACAATTCTATTACACGGGTGAGGGGCTAGAGTCGCCGAATAAAGATCGTGCGTTGGCAATGTTTGAATTGAGCGCACAATTAGGCGATGCCTATTCAGCTTACAGTGCATTTTTAGGTCATCTCCAAGGTTGGTCAAGTCAATCAGACCCAAGCAAAGCGTCACCATATTTATGGCAAGCCGCAAAAGCCGATATTAGACAATCTCGAATGTATTTAGCGGAAGGTTATCGAACGGGCAACTATGGGTTGCCTCAAGATTTAAAAGCTGCGATGCAATGGGCTAACACGACTGAAGTGCCGCCGCAAATGCATTTGGATATGTGTCTTCAAGAGGACGCTTTATATCTAAGCCAGCATTGTGTTAATGAATGGGTTAAACCAGCCGCATTGCAAGGCGATGCGATAGCAAGTTACCGCATGGGATTACAGTTTCAGCATGGCATTAGTATGTTGACTCCAGATCTAAATGAGGCTAACACTTGGTTTGAAAAGGCTGGTAACTACGGACCTGCGTTATTCGCTCGTGGTGATCTTTTATTTGCTCAACAAGGAAATTCTTTTTTCAATAAAGACGATAGCGAGCAGATGAAATCATTGTTGTTCTCTGCCGCTCAGACGGGTGAGCTACGCGCGTTTACAGAACTCGCATATGTGATGATTAATGGCGGTGAATCTGATTCTGCTTTGACGTTACTAAGTCAAGCCGACATAGTTGGATCGTGTGACGCTGAATGTAAGTATCAATTGTCAGTGCTGCTTGAAAAAAGTGAGCCCGAAAACGCTGAAGCATATTTACAAAGTGCGATGAGTGAAGGTGATGCCAACGCTTTGCTTGAAACGGCACTTAAACAAGCCCAAGATTTACCCGATACTCGCGCTAAAATCTACCAAGCAGCAATTAAAGGCAATGTAACTGCAATGCTATGGTTGATGGATAGAGCAAATGAGTCGGGTGATAAAGAGCAAGCGATTATTTGGCGTCAAGAAGCCGCAGCTTTTCAAGACAGGTATAGTCAGTTTGAGTTGGCCTTGCACGCGAGGAAAGAGCAGTGGTATGAAGCTTCTAGCTATTGGAAGAGCAGAAACGGGTTTTCTAACCGATTTAAAGATGACGTTAATGTCTTAGCTGATAGCGGACGTCCTGAAGTACGTGAGGATGCCATTCAATATACGAAACAATTTGGCGGTGATCTGAAAAAGCGTTATCAAGAGTTGAACGCTCAGCATGATGAGCCAAATTATTATTTAGAACATAACCGCTTACTTAACCAACTTAAGCGTGTTCGCTTTCGTGAATACTCATTATCACCATGGAGGATTGTCGCTGAAGCCCCTGATGTACCGCAAATAGAGGCTTATAACCGTGGTGATATGAAAGTGCCAAGGAGGCATAAAGATGGGCGTTTAGCCGTGGATGGAGCTTGGAATCCGCCCGAGAAACTACCGTTTAAATTATTGGCTAATAATCAAAGTGTGCAACAAAGCCATTGTGGATACTTATTTAATCGTGCGACAGGGGATCATCTTTTAATCCACCGCTTGAAAGGGGGATGTCGTCCTGAACCAAGCATAGTGACTCGACTTGAGCAAGAAGGGGCGAAAAAGCTAGTTCATAACGACGCGGCTTCAGCTGCTCTATTTGATGATGGAAGTGTTGTTACTTGGGGCGGTGCAATGGCTGGTGGCAGTCCTATTCTTGCGGCATCTAATTTTGAAGATTCAGCCTATCAAAGCCTTGATGATGAACTCAAAGTTTATCGTCGTTTACAAGCGAATATTGTCGATATCGCGCCCGTGCAAAGCCATTTCCTCGCTTTAGATAGCTCAGGGGATATTTTGCTTTGGGGACCAATGGCTTATCATTTTGGTGGTGAAATTCAAGGCGAGTATCAAGCACTGGCGGCGAGCCCTGATAGTGACCGCTTTTGTGCGTTGAGTCGCAACGGTGATGTCGATTGTTGGGATTTAGGTGGCGGCGCTTCACCAGTAGTAATTGCTCATAACAAGGCTCGAGTGATGAAAGTTGAAGGTACTTTTGACACTTTTGCAATGCTTGATGAACAAGGGCAATTGACTTTACAATCGATCGTTATGAATCAAAATACCGATGATTTAGTACCGACGCTTGATAAAAATAAGCGCTGGAAAAAGCTAGAACAAGTGATTGTCTACGGTAGATTGCGAACACTACTGGTTGATACGGATGATAAACTCTATTACATAAAACAAAATCATCAAAAGTTAGAATTAAAATCGGTACGTAATATTGGCAAAGAAACGTTATTCATTACTTCAAATGAAACAATGGCATATTTGAACTAGGCTGTTTCTTTGCATGGTAAGGGCCTCTTTAGCTGTATAAGGTTAAAGAGGCTTTTTTATCTTATTATCTAGCTATGGAGATGGCCTTACCTTCAATTAACTTGCTATAAATTACCAAACCACATGAAAAGTCTGCGTGACGAAATTTCGCGTTTAATCTTGCGCTCGAATAAAACACCGATTCATAATCGGCATTTGATGAGCTTAATAAGATCAGATTGTAAGGAATGAAGCATGCTGCAGTGGTTAAAAGCAAGATCAGGAAAAATGTTAGTCGTGATGTTCTCACTATGGAGTTTGGTCGGCTACGTCTTGTACCCAGCAACCATTGTTTAATATAAATCCATCTTACCAGTAAAGGCTTCAGGCCTTACAGCTATTGCTGGGCAGAAGGTTTAAGATACTTTTTCTTACTTGAACTGATGCCACTAAGTCATTTTAGCTAAGAAGCTTTTTTCCAGAGACGTGTTATGCCGCCATGCTTTGGGACAGAAGCGACTTAACGGTTTAGCCCACGGTCATTGATTTTGCTCGCTTTGGGACAGTAGTACGATAAATGCAATGAGTTTTCTATAAACGAGTATTGCAGAATATGAAATAAACCAATAGTCTAATTAGTGAGCGATGGCGGTGTCATCGTGCCACAAGGCGAAGTTCTGAGTATCTCAGGGTTTTGCCAATACACAATTTTTTTGAGGTTCTGTAGGGAACTTAAGAGGAAATACTAAATGACTATTCTAGCTCCAGAGGAAGTGCTACCTCGCGCCAATTGTACTATCGTGCGCCATGAATCATACGGTTCTACTAGTACAAATCAAACTGAGATCGTATGCTCTATCAAGGCAAACTTTGATAACGACTCTCATCTCCAAGCCTTTACAATTGCTGTTCATGCCAACCCTGAGGGGTCGCCACAAGAGCAAGAGCTGGCTTACCTCATTGAATACAGTGATGGGCATATAGAGTTGTTTGATAAGCACTCGATGTCGATCAATCGCTCTCCGAGAAATGGGTTGAAAGGACATGCACCCAAAGCATGAAATTAGTTTGATTTTATTGAATTCGCCAACTCACCAACAATTCCATTAAAAGAGAACTGCTAAGTTACTTAAAACCTTTATAGCGGATCTCATTTTGACAACAGCTAGGAAACAGCTTATTTCCGTTGATGCTACCTCGTATTACCACTGCGTATCACGTTGCGTGAGGCGTAGCTTTTTGTGCGGGGAAGACCCACTCACTAACACGAGCTACGAACATCGAAGAGAGTGGATGGAGCGAAAAATTCACGCTCTGACACACGTATACTGCATCGATGTTTGCGCCTACGCCATCATGAGTAATCACTATCACTTGGTGCTTCATATCAATAAAGACAAAGCGTTAGCATTGTCACTACACGATGTGGTCGAGCATTGGGGGCGTGAACATAAATTACCGGCACTCATAGAACGTTGGCAAAATAAGCAACTCACTCACCAGGTAGAAGAAGACAAGTGTATTGAGCTCATTGAAATATGGCGAGAAAGGCTGTGGAACTTAAGTTGGTTCATGAAAGAGCTCAATTACGACATTGCGTGTAGGGCGAACCGAGAAGATATCTGTACAGGGCACTTTTGGGAAAGCCACTTCAAAAGCCAAGCGTTGCTTGATGAAAAAGCACTTGCCGCCGCAATGGCGTATGTCGACTTGAACCCTATTCGAGCAGGTATTGCTAAAACCCCTGAAACGTCGGAGTTTACTTCGATAAAAGCCAGAATCGATGCGCTGGATAAAAACTTAACGACAGCCCCATGTTTGCACCCTTTTATCGGCAATCCGACGAATAAAATGCTAGATGGTA